>CAZDBC010000032.1:0-12778 GCA_964503295.1 uncultured Kiloniellaceae bacterium
GATGTGCGCAATCGTCTGGCGGCGCCGTCGTGGGCGCACCTGTTCGGTACCGACCAGCTCGGTCGCGACGTCTTCAGCCGGGTCCTGGTCGGCGGCCAGGTCGCGCTCAAGGTCGCGCTGATCTCGGTCGGCCTGGCGACCTCGATCGGGCTGGTGCTCGGCATGATCGCCGGCTTCGGGCCGCGCTGGCTCGACAACGCGATCCTGCTCCTGTTCGATACCGTGCGGTCGTTCCCGACCATCATGTTTGCCCTGGCCGTTGTCACCCTGACCGGCCCGAGTCTGGAAACGGTTATCCTGGTCGTGGTGGTGACCAGCATCCCGAACTACGGCCGCATCGTGCGCACGCAGACCCAGTCGCTGCGCAACGCCGAATTCATCCTCGCGGAGCGCTCGATGGGCGCGCGCATGTCGCGCATTCTCGGCGTGCATATCCTGCCCAACGTCATCGGTCCGCTCCTTATTCTGGCCTCCATGGACCTGCCGGTGGTCATCACCATAGAGGCCGGCATGAGCTTCCTCGGGGTTGGCGTCCGTCCGCCGACGGCGAGCTGGGGCAGCATCCTGAACGACGGCTACTCCTTCATCCGCAACACGCCCTGGCTGATCGTCGCCGGCGGCGTGCCGCTGATCATCACCACGCTCGGATTCACATTTCTCGGCGAGGCATTGCGCGACATCTTCGACCCCAAGTTGAGGAAGGACGTATGAGCGCGCCGGTGCTCGAGGTCCGCGACCTCTCGGTCAGCTTCCGCACGCCGCGCGGCGCACTCAAGGCGACCCGCGACGTGAGCTTCACCGTTCCGCCGGGCAAGGTGGTCGGGCTGGTCGGCGAAAGCGGCTGCGGCAAGTCGACGGTGATCGGCGCCATCATCCGGCTGCTCGCCGAAAACGCCGAGGTGAAGAGCGGGGAGATCCTGTTCGAGGGGCGCGACCTGCTGAAGCTGCCGGAGCGGGAGCTGCGCCGTCTGCGCGGCACGCGCCTGACCATGATCTTCCAGGATCCCATGACCACGCTGAACCCGGTCATCTCGATCGGGCGGCAGATGATCGACATCCAGTACCGCAGCGGCCGCAGCACGGCCGACAAGCGTGCGCGCGCAGTCGAGATGCTGGCACGTGTGGGCATTCCGGACCCGGAACGCCGGCTCGAGAACTTTCCGCACGAGTTCTCCGGCGGCATGCGCCAGCGCATCGGCATCGCCAAGACCCTGCAGGCCGAACCGGCGCTGCTGATCGCCGACGAGCCGACGACGGCACTCGATGCCACTCTGGAAGTGCAGATCATCCATCGCCTGAAGGAGCTGCAGGAAGACTTCGGCTGCTCGATCCTCTTCGTTTCGCACCACCTTGGGGTGATCGCCGAGCTGTGCGACGAGGTGGTCGTGATGTACGCGGGCGAAGTCGTCGAGCAGGGCGCGGTGCGCGACATTTTCCACCGGCCCGGCCATCCCTATACGGAGCGGCTGCTGGCGTGCGATCCCGCGCGCATCGAGGAGCCGACCCGCGACCTTCCGACCATCCCCGGCGAGATTCCCGATCTCGTGCATCCGCCGTCCGGCTGCATCTTCACCGAGCGCTGCCCCTACGCCTTCGAGCGCTGCCCGCGCGAGCGGCCGGCCATGTGGCCTCTCGGCGGCGGCCACGCGGCGGCCTGCCATCTGGGCAAGCCCCAGGCAGCCACGTCGTGCACGCCCTACTGCAAGTGCGCGATCTGGTGGTCCGCTTTCCGGCGGTCACGGGCGTCAAGCGACTGCTGAGATCCAACCTGCCGGGCCATATCGAGGCGGTCGCTCGGGTCGGCTTCGACCTCGGCGAAGGGGAGACCTTTGCGGTGGTCGGCGAGAGCGGCTCCGGCAAGACGACGCTGGCGCGCGCGATCAACGGGCTGGTCCGGGCGCAGGCCGGCAGCATCCGATTCCAGGGCGAGGAACTGTTGGGCGCCTCCGAGCGCGAGCTGCGCCGGCACCGGCGCCATGTCGCCATGATGTTCCAGGACCCGGTCGGCTCGCTCAGTCCGCGCCTGACCGTGCGCGCCCTGATCACCGAACCGTTCAGGATCCAGGGCATGCGCGAGCGCGACCTGGCCGCCGAGGCGGCCCGTCTGCTCGACCTGGTCGGCATGCCGGCCGAATTCGGGGAGCGCTATCCGCACCAGCTCTCGGGCGGGCAAGCACGCCGGGTCGGGGTGGCCCGGGCGCTCGCCTTGTCGCCCAAACTGGTGCTCGCCGACGAACCCACCGCCGGGCTCGACGTTTCCGTGCAGGGCGAAATCCTCAATCTGCTCAACCGGCTGCAGGGTGAACTCGGCCTGACCATCCTGATCATCACCCACAACCTCAACATCGTGCGCCACCTGGCACACCGCATGGCGGTCATGTACCTCGGCCGCTTCGTCGAGACCGGTCCGACCCTGGAGATTTTCGAGCAGCCGCGACACCCCTATACCTTGGCCCTGCTGTCGGCCAACCCGCAGCCCGATCCCGATGCCGTCCATTCTCGCCTGGAGCTGCAGGGCGAAGTGCCCAGCCTGTTGCTGCGGCCGACCGGCTGCGAGTTTCATGAGCGCTGCCCCTTCGCGCGCGACGACTGTGCCACCCGCGTGCCGCCGCTCGAGGAGCACGAGGCGGGACGGTGCTACTCCTGCCATTACCCTGTCGGCATTGCGAGCGCGCTCGACGGCGCGGGCGAGGCACGCTCGGCCTCGTGAGGAGCGCGTCCCGTAAGGGAGATTCACTGTCTCAAGCCCGGGCTTGTGGATCTGCCGGTCTCGCGCAGCACGATGTAGATGCCGCTCGCGATGATCACGGCCGCGCCGGCATAGGTCCAGATCCCGGGTATCTCACCCCAGACCAGCCACCCCAGGACGCTCGCCCAGATCAGCGCCGTATAGTCGAACGGGGCGACGATCGCGGCCGGTCCCATGCGAAAGGCCTGGGTGATGAGAGTCATGCCCAGGGTTCCGAAGATCGCCATCCCGACCAGGAGCGGCAGGTGATCCGTCTGAGGCGCACGCCATTCGGCGGCGACGACGAGGCCGCTGAACAGCAACGGGAAGAGCACGACGTAGACCATCATCGTCCAGACGCTTTCGCCCCGATCTATCCAGCGCGCGCTGATCATGATCAGCGCGTAGAGCGCTGCCGTCGCGACGACGAGCAAAGAGGCTGGCTGGAACGCGGCGGCACCCGGGCGCACGATGATCAGGACCCCGGCGAAGCCGGCGGCGACCGCGGCCCAGCGCCGCCAGCCGACATGTTCGCGCAGAAGCGGCACCGAGAGCGCGGTGATAAAAATGGGGGCGGCGAAGATCAGGGAGGTGGCTTCGGCGAGCGGCAGGAATTTCAGCCCGAGGAAGAAGCAGTAACCTGCACCGACAAGCAGCAGCCCGCGCAGCGCATGAATGCGAAGCTGTCGCGTCGTCAGCGCCGCCGGCCCGCCGATCCACACGGCTGCAGCGGCCACCATCGGCAGCGCCAGCAGGTTGCGCATGAAAATGATCTGGATAGGCGCGTAGTGAACAGTCAACCACTTGGCCATGGCATCGTTCAAGACAAGGCAGAAGATGCCGATGCACATGACCGCGATCGCCAGGCCGTCCGACTGGGCTGCACCTCTGTGACGCATAGCGGAGAATTCCGGTTGGAGGTTGCCGCAGCCTAAGGCAGGGGCGGAGTCTCACCAAGCCGCGACCCGCTCTCCTTCTATGGCGGGGCGCGATCCCGTTGTCTAGGATGGCGCCTCTTCCTCGGTCCGAGAGGTTCGCCCCGCGATGCGTGCTGCAGTGTTCGATCGATTCGGAGCGCCGCTCCAGGTGCGCGAGGTGCCCGAGCCCGCCTGTCCGGCAGACGGCGTGGTGGTGGAGTTGCGGGCCTGTGGCGTGTGTCGTTCCGACTGGCATGCCTGGAAGGGAACCGACCCCGACGTGCGCGCGCCTCATGTTCCCGGCCATGAATTTGCCGGTGTGGTGGTCGAGGTCGGAGCGGACTGTCGGCGCCATCGACCAGGCGACCGGGTGACGGCCCCCTTTATTCTCGCCTGCGGAAACTGCGGCGATTGCCGCGGCGGCGACGCCACGGTCTGCGCCGACCAGCACGTCCTCGGCTTCTCGTCCTGGGGCGCTTTCGCCGAACGCTTGGCCGTGCCGCGCGCCGACTTCAATCTGGTCCGGCTTCCCGACAAGCTGGATTTCGCCGCCGCCGCCGGCATGGGCTGCCGGATCACCACCGCGTTCCGCGGTCTCGTCGACCGGGCCGACCTGCGTCCCGGCGAGTGGCTGGCGGTTCACGGCTGCGGCGGCGTCGGCCTGTCCGCCGTCATGATCGGCGCCGCGCTGGGCGCCGCCGTGCTCGCCGTCGACGTCAACGATGCGGCGCTCGATCTGGCCGTCTCCCTTGGCGCCAGTCGGACGCTCAACGCCCACACCGTGGCTGATGTCGGTGAGGCAGTTCGCGAGCTGACCGACGGCGGCGCTCATGTGTCGATCGATGCGCTCGGCATCACCGCGACCTTCCACAACTCGATGCACAGCCTGCGCCGGCTCGGCCGGCACGTTCAGATCGGTATGCCCCTCGATGAGCACGCCAGCCCGACGATACCGCTGCTCGATCTGGTCTATGCGCGCCAGATAAGCGTTATGGGGACCCGGGGCATCGCCGCCGGCCGATTTCCGGCCCTGTTCGGGATGGTCACGTCCGGGCGGATCGATCCGGCACGCCTGGTGACCCGACGGATCTCGCTCGAGGAAAGCGGCGCCGCGCTGGCCGCGATGGACGGCTATGCCTCGGCTGGCGTGACGGTGATCGACCGCTTCCGGAAACGCCGTTGAAGCTGCGGAACTTTCGCTTCCGTTCCGACATTCAGATCATGAGGTCTAACTGACGGGAACGCCGGGCGGCGAGCGAAGGCCCTTTTCTCCGCAACCTCCTTTGTCGGCCCGGCTTTCGAAGTGGTGTCTCTTCTTGAAGCTTCGCTTCCTCGGCACGCGCGGTTATATCGACGTCAAGAGCCGGCGTCATCGGCGTCACAGTGCACTTCTTGTCGGTTACCGCAACGCAAGGGTCGTCATCGACTGGGGCATCGACTGGGCCAATCGATTTGGCTGCATCGCACCGGATGCCATCTTTCTCACGCACGCCCATCCGGATCATGCGTTCGGACTGAAGGCTGGCGCACCCTGTCCGGTCTACGCAAGCGACGACGCTTGGGGGGAGATGGCCGATTTCCCGATCCGCACGCAACACAGTCTCAATCCCGGCGAGTCGGCTTCGGTCGCTGGGATCGGCATCGAGTCATGTGCGGTCCTTCACTCGTTGCGGGCGCCCGCCGTCGGCTATCGGATTAGCGCCGGTCGGACCACCATTTTCTACGTTCCTGACGTGGTCGAGATTCCCGACCGTGCGGACGTACTGTCTAAAGTATGCCTTTACATAGGTGACGGGGCCACGATCGATCGGCCGCTCGTCCGTTACAAGGACGGCAAGGCCTTCGGGCATACGACCCTTCGGGCGCAGGTCGACTGGTGCGCCGAAGCCGGCATCGGGCAAGCCCTGTTCACACACTGCGGCAGCCAGATCGTCGGCGGCGACGAGCGGGTGCTGCGGCCGAAGATACGTGCGATCGGTCGCGCGTTCGGAGTCCAGGTCGAAATCGCCCATGACGGCATGGAGAAGATCCTGCGCTAGCCCTTGGGCGCCTCGGTCGTCGGAGATCACGCCGAAGCCCGCCAGGCATGTCTGAGATCCTCGACGGTTTCGCGCCAGAGATCGCTGCCGTGGCCGCCGAAGCGGCGCACGTAGGCGGGATGATAGGTCACCCGCAGAGGTCGTCCTGCGAACCTGAACTCTTCTTGGCGGGCCTCCTTGAGCGGCCGGGATACGCCGAACAGACCGGCAGCCGTGGCGCCGAGCGCGACGATCGCCGCCGGCTTTGAGCGCCGAATGTCGGTCAGGACTGTGCCGCCATAGTGCTCGACCTCCGCGGCGGTCGGTTTGCGGTCCTGCAGCTTGCCATTCCTGGATCGCGTGATCGGCCGATAGGGAACCGCGTTGGCGAGGCGCATGCTTGCGCGGTCGCAACCGGCCTCTTCGAGCATCGTATCCAGCGCCTTGCCGGCCGGGCCGACGAAGGGCTCGCCGCAGGCGGCCTCCACGGCGCCCGGTGCTTCGCCGACCAGATAGACGCGCGGCTGCTTGAACCGTCCGCTTGGCGGGACGCGGCGCGGATCGAATCGCTTGCGGTCGGGCTCGCGCGTCATGAAGGCAGATAGTTGGTTCGGATCAATCATGTCCCTCGGTTGCTGACCGCACGCTCGCGCAAGTCTCAAGACACCGTTCTATCCGGTAGTCCGGAGTTTCGCCCGTTTTTCGGCGACTACGCGCTTCCAGCCGATGCGGGGGCCGGCAAACACCCGATCACCCCTCCGATCAGCGACGATACGGCGTACGCAGCGGCGCGCCGGCCGGCGCTCGACTATTTTAGCGCACTAAAGGGTCCCGGCACCCGGTCGAAAACGAAGGTAGATCCCCAAACCGGCGGCAAGCCCGTTCAGCAAACACCCCGAGGCCAGGCAGGTCTGTTGTGTTGCGCGGCGTCGTCAGGCACCTGTGTGCCAGATCGGGCTCAGCCGGCCAGTCGCCGGAGCAGCAGGTGATCGATGGAGATCCTGCCTGGCCCGAGGGCGACGACGGCAAAGAGGATCGCGGCCCAGAACATGTGAGCGTTGAGCCAGGCGTCCGGAAACACGAAGAGCTGAATCACCATGGTCATGATCAGCATGCCGAACGCGCTGAGCCGCGTCATGAGGCCAAGCACCAGCAGAACCGGCAGGACATGCTCGGCGAACGCGGTGACATGGGCCGTGAAAGCCGGAAACGGCATGCCGAACTCGTGCTCGAACAGGAAGACCTGAGTCTCGTTGACGCTGAAAATGTTCCAGCCCTCGACCTTGGTGCGGCCCGAGCGCCAGAAGACGACAGCAACCGGCAGCCGCAAGGCGAGCAAGCCGAGCGGACCGAGCAGCTCGGTCAGCCGCTGGCCGAGCCGGGTCGCCTGCCTTGGGAGACTCGGGGTCTGGGACGAGATATCGGTGCCTCGTACGGAGGTCTGCGTCGCGTTCGTCATGCGGTCGCGCTCCCTTGATGTTCGGAATCGGGATTCCCTTGGTGAATTGCGGTCATGGCGCCGGACGCCAGCAAGAGGCGGAAACTCTCGACAAGGTCGAACGGGCCCACTTCGTGCGCTGCGTCACAGGCGGCAGCGACCGTGTCGCCCGTGCACAGCCCGCCCGCGAAAGCCGCCTGCGCCGGGGTCAAGGCCTGCACCTCGACGGTCAGCCGCGGGCGGGTGATCAGTGCTGCCTGGGCGATGCCGGCAATGCGCCTCGCCCCCGGCCGGGCGCCCGGGCGGTTGCTCCGCCACAGCTCGACGATCGGATGGGGCGAGCGCACGAGCCGGGTGGCCGGATGGACGACGAATCTCGCCGTCGGCAGCCGTTCGCCCAGCGCCGCCGCCGCCGCAGGTTCGAGTGCTGCGGCATCGCGGGCGTGAAGAGCTTCCAGCCAGGCCCGCTCCAGGCGCGCCACGTCGGGCAGGTAGGGCAGCGAAGCCGCCGGCGAAAACGACTGGAGAAAATCCGCGAATTCGGCGCCGTAAAGCGCCAGGGAGCGCTTTTGCGGTGGATAAGCCGCGATAAATGCGCGCGCCATTGCGGCGAAGAAATTCTCGCCGACAAGGAGGCGCACCGCTGAATAAGCCTCGCCCAACTGCTGCACGAGGCCGTGACGGAAATTGTTGCGGTAGACGGCGAAGCGCGCGGCTGCCGGGCCGTCCAATCCGGCGGGCCGCGCGTCGGGTTGTTCGGCACGCAGGGCAGCCGCCGTTTCGGCCTGAAAGGTTGCGAGTGCCGGTCCCGTCATTGCACAGCCACCGCGGTCTGGCGGGCGGCCTCCCGGATGCAGGCTTCGGCCTTGTGCGCCTCGGCCTCGAGCCGCGGCCAGTCGGGCAGGTTGTTGTCCCACTCGACCAGGACCGGCCGCGGCCCGACCCGGGTCAGCAGGTGTCTGCACAGATCCCAGACCTCGTCCGCGACGGCCGAACCATGATCGTCGATCAGCAGGCCGTCGGCGCCCGCCCGGTCCAGGCTGTGCCCCGCGACGTGAATCTCGCCGATCGCGTCGGCGGGCAGGGCATCGAGGTAGGCCAGCGGGTCGAGGCCGATGTTGGCGGCGCTGACGTGGATGTTGTTGACGTCTATGAGCAGGCCGCAGCCGGTTCGTCGCGCGGCGGCGGTCAGGAACTCGGGCTCGGTCATTTCCGCGCCGGGCAGCGACAGATAGTTCGAGGGGTTCTCGATCAGAATGGTCCGCCCGAGATGGTTCTGCGTTTCGTCGATATTGTCGCACAGACGATCGAGCGCCTCCCGGCTCAGCGGCACAGGCAGCAGGTCCGCGAAATAGACGCCGTCGTGAACCGACCAGGCGATATGCTCGGAGACCTGCAGGGGCTGGAAGCGGTCGGCGAGCCGGCGCAGGGCGGCCAGATGGTTGCGATCCGGCCGTTCGGCACCCCCCAGCGAGAGGGCCACGCCGTGCAGTGAGAGGGAATAACGCTCGCGGAGGCGCTCGAGAGCATCGAGCCGGGGCCCGCCGGCGACCATGTAGTTTTCGGCATGGACCTCGAACCAGCCGACGTCGGGCCCGCGCTCCAGGATCGCAGCGAAATGCTCCAGCTTGAAACTGGTGCCGCCGCGCGGCGGAAGCGCCCGGTCGCTCCGGCGGTCGTCTCGCGGCGTCGCGATGGCTGACCCGTTCATGGTCCGCTGGTCAAAAAGCAGCCCGACCATCGCCCGAGGCGGCGAGCCCCGGGCGATGGTGCATCGGCTCAGCTGCTTGGTACGTCGCGCTCGAGCGGCTCGAGGCTGCCCTCGACCTCGCGGCCGTCGGCGGTGGTGATGGTGGTCTCCTCGCAGGTGCCTGCCGGAACCAGCTTCCAGGCGTTGCCCTGGTAGTCGACCGTCGAGGTGCCGGCGCAGGTCGTGCCCGGCCCGGCGGCGCAGTCGTTCTCGCCGGCGAGGGCGATGCCGTAGCACTTCTCCTTGTCGGCCGCCTGAGCGGGTCCGGACGCGGCCAGAGTCGCGGCGGTGACCAGTGCGGAGGCGAGAATCGAGGTGGTCGTCTTCATGGTCGGGTCTCCCCCATGTCCGTGATGTCAAAAAGGATTATGCAGCGAAAAACAGTATCGGTGCAGCGTCTCAGGTCTGTTACGCCTATTGTGCACCCTGTGTCAGTCCGCTCGGCGGATCCGATTCCAACTGAGAGTCTGGCACTTCGGCCATGATCGGCCAATTGTGGTTGGCACCGCGGATGAAGCCCTCGGGGTTCTCCTTCCAGCGTGTCTGAACCTTCTTGTTGAGATTGAGGTAAAGCTTGCCGTCGACGACGCTCCAAGCCTGGGGATCTCCGTCGAACTTGCGCCCCATGGCGGTCCCGAAAGCGCAGTAGCCGCCGTACTGGGGGGCGTAATTGGCCGGGTCGGCGGCGAAACGATCGCGGTTTTCCGCAGTCGCGAAACGGTAGGTTGCGCCCTGGTATTCGGCCGTAAAGCGGTCTTGGCCGGGGGTCGGTTCCCCCTTGGTAAAGTAGGCGACAGGGTCGTAGCCGTGCAGGGCGAAGCCGTCATTGACGTTGACCGAACCGGCCTGGCCCGCGGAAATGGAGACTAGGACCGCACCGGCGCCGAGAAGTACCGCCAGGGCGGCGACGCGGACCCGTTTGGCTATGGCAGGCATATTCTATACTCCTCTGGATCGAAGCTTTGCTCCACCGCAAGACGCCGTCAGAGCTCCTCGCTGCCAACGTCTGCGGCACGACAGTTAGCTATGGGGTTGTGCCCGCCGGGCCCACACACAAGTCCGTGACTCCGCCGTTATACGTATACGGTCCGGTTTTGCTCTTCCAGCCGTTCAACTATCCGTCATTGGCCGGATTGCTGTCAGTCATGCTATCGCCGGACGTCGTCGCCGGGCGGCGGCCACAGCGGCATCGGTCCGTTCGATGCGCTACTGTCGTGGACTGAGCTTGGCGAAAGGAATGAGGGACCCATGCGCTTCAAAAATCGTCCGATGACGTTCGCCTTGGGCTTGGCCCTGGCGGCCAACCTGCTCTCCGGCCCGGCCCGGTCCGCCGACGACTGGCCCGCCGTGGTCGCCGCCGCCGAAGGCCAGACTGTCTACTTCAACGCCTGGGGCGGCGAGCCCAAGATCAACGATTTCATCGCCTGGGCGGGTGAGCAGGTGGAGCGGCGCTACGGCGTGAGCATGGAGCACGTCAAGCTGGCCGATACCGCCGATGCGGTGGCGCGCGTGATCGCCGAGAAGGCGGCCGGGCGCGACACGGGCGGGTCGATCGACTTGATCTGGATCAACGGCGAGAACTTCGCCGCCATGAAGGAGAACGGCCTGCTCTTCGGGCCCTGGTCGGAGGATCTGCCCAACTACGCCTTTGTCGACGTCAAGGGAAAGCCGACGGTAACGGTGGATTTCACCGTACCCGTGGACGGCTTGGAGGCGCCGTGGGGCATGGCGCAGGTGGTTTTCATGTATGACAGCGCCGTGGTCGAGACGCCGCCGCCCAGCGCTGCCGCCCTGCTCGAATGGGCCATGGCCAATCCCGGGCGCTTCACCTATCCGCAGATACCCAACTTTCTCGGCTCCACCTTCCTGAAGCAGGCGCTCTACGAACTGACGCCGGACCCGGAACGTCTGCAGCGGCCGGCAAGCGACGCCGATTTCGCCGCGGCCGTCGATCCTCTGTGGCACTATCTCGATCGGCTGCATCCTGTCCTTTGGCGCAGCGGCCGAGCCTTTCCGCAGAACAGCGCGGCGCAGCGCAGCCTCATGTCCGACGGCGAGATCGCGATCGCGATCTCCTTCGATCCGGCAGAGGCGAGCGCAGCTGTTCTCAGCCGCGAGCTGCCAAAAAGCGTGCGCACCTTCGTTTTCGAGGGGGGAACAATCGGCAACGCCCATTTCGTGGCGATTCCCTACAATGCGGCCCACAAGGAAGGCGCCATGGTGCTGGCCAACTTTCTGCTCTCGCCGGAAGCCCAGGCGCGCAAGCAGGACCCCGCGGTCTGGGGCAGCTTCACCGTGCTCGATCTGGACCGTCTGCCGCCCGAAGGGCGGGCGCGGTTCGAAGCGATCGATCTCGGTCCCGCGACCCTCTCGCCGCAGGAGCTGAGTAAGCCTTTGCTGGAGCCGCATCCCTCCTGGATGGTTCGCATCGAGCGCGAGTGGCTCGAACGCTACAGCGCGCGCTGACTGGTCCGCCGGGCTATGTTGCGGACCGCGCCGGCACTGACCCTTCTGGTTATGCTGGGGCCGCTCGCGGCGGGCTTGGCCGGCACCCTGGGGCCGGCCTTCGGCTATCTGCCGGCACTGGGCGGCGATCGGCCATCCCTTGTGCCGTGGCGCGACCTCGCCGCTGCGCCGGGATTGGCACAGGCCATTGGGACAACGCTGTTCGTCGGCTTTGGGGCGACCGCGATCGCCTTCGTTGCGGTCATGGCTTTCTGCGCCGCCTGGCAGGGTACGCGGGCCTTCGCTCTGCTGCGCCGGCTCCTGTCGCCGCTTCTCTCCGTCCCCCATGCGGCGACGGCCCTGGCGCTCGCCTTCCTGATCGCGCCGAGCGGCTGGCTCATGCGCCTCGTCTCGCCGTGGGCCAGCGGCTTCGAGCGCCCGCCCGATCTGCTGATCGTGCACGACACCAGTGGCTTTGCTTTGATGTCCGGTCTGGCCGTCAAGGAGATGCCCTTCCTCTTGCTGATGGTTATCGCTGCGCTCGGCCAGGTGGACGCTCAACGGCGCATGACCCTGGCGCGCACGCTGGGCTACGGCCGGATGACGGGTTGGTTCAAGGCGGTTATGCCGGGAGTCTACGCCCAGGTGCGCCTGCCGCTCTTCGCCGTGCTGGCCTACAGCTTGTCGGTCGTCGACATGGCGCTGATCCTGGGCCCGACCAATCCGCCGACCCTACCCGTTCTGATTCTGCGCTGGGCCGCGGATCCCGATCTGGACATGCGCTTTACGGCCGCTGCCGGTGCGCTGCTGCAGCTTTGCCTCGTCGCAGCCGCGATTCTCGCCTGGTATGGCCTGGAGCGGCTGGCATCGCTGATCGGCAGATCGGGCCTGGAAACGGGCCGGCGACACAGTCGTGACGGGACCGTGCGATGGCTTGCCCTTGTGCCGATCGGTCTGGGCGCTCTCGTGGTGCTTGCCGGCTTGCTTGCGCTTGCGATCTGGTCGTTTGCCGAAGTGTGGCGCTTCCCGGCCTCGTTGCCGCAGGTTTGGACCCTTGATAACTGGCTCTCCCATTTCGAGGCTGCGGCGGAGACGGCCGGGATTACCGCCGTCATCGCCGCTGCCGCCACGGCCGTGGCCACCGTCCTGGCAGTGGCTTGCCTGGAGAACGAGTCCCGCCGTAGCGTCGCGGCGCGCCGCGCGCTCGTGCTGATATACCTGCCTCTCTTGGTGCCCCAACTCGCGTTCCTCTTTGGCCTTCAGGTCTTGCTGACGCTTCTCGGCATCGACGGCAGCGTCGGCGCCGTCGTCTGGGCCCATCTCGTGTTCGTGCTGCCTTACGTCTTTCTCGCCCTGTCCGACCCCTACCGCAGTTACGACGGCCGTTATACGCGCACCGCGCTCTGTCTGGGGGCAACGCCCGGCCGCATTCTCTGGGCCGTCAAGCTGCCGATGCTGTTGCGCGCCCTCCTGACCGCGATG
>CAZDBC010000032.1:12788-14490 GCA_964503295.1 uncultured Kiloniellaceae bacterium
GATGGCGGTCGGCTTTGCCGTCAGCATCGGCCAGTATCTGCCCACGCTTTTTGCCGGGGCCGGGCGGGTTGCGACCGTCACCACGGAGGCTGTGGCGCTGGCGGCCAGCGCCGACCGCCGCCTCATCGGGGTCTACGCGTTGCTGCAGGCGATCCTGCCCTTTGCGGGCTTTGCCCTGGCCGTGCTGCTTCCCGGACTGCTGTTCCGTCAGCGGCGCGGCATGCAGGTGCAGTGATGCACGGGCACGAACTGCGCCTCGAAGCGGTCAGTGTTCGACTGGCCGACCGCTTGCTCATCGACCGCCTGACTTTGACGGTCCGCTCGGGCCAGGTCGCGACCCTGATGGGGCCGAGCGGTTCGGGAAAATCCAGCTTGCTTGCCTACATCTGCGGCACCCTGCCGCCGGCTTTCGAGGCCAGCGGCGCGGTGCGTCTCGACGGTGAGGATCTCCGGCCACTGCCGCCCGAGGGCCGTCACCTCGGCATCCTGTTCCAGGACGATCTGCTTTTCCCGCACATGTCGGTCGGCGGCAACCTCGCCTTCGGCCTCAAGGAAAGGGTGCGCGGGCGCGCCCAACGCCGGCGCCTTGTCGAGGCGGCGCTCGCCTCGGCCGGGCTGGGCGGCTTCGCCGGACGCGATCCGGCAACCCTCTCGGGCGGCCAGCGCGCCCGCGTCGCCGTGCTGCGCGTGCTCCTGTCCGAGCCTCGGGCGCTTCTCCTCGACGAACCCTTCTCCAAGCTGGATATGGCGCTGCGCCGCCAGTTTCGGCAGTTCGTCTTCGCGCGCGCCGCCGAAGCGGGCCTGCCCACGTTGCTGGTCACGCACGACCCGGACGATGCCGCATCGGCCGGCGGACCGGTGATCGACCTCGCGGAGCCGCGACAGCGGCCCCGGCCCGCGGCGGCCGTCGGCGAGTGACGGGGTGCGTCCGTCGTAAAGCCGTCATGCGCATTCACCTTGTGCCTGTCCGCGCCTAGGATCACGCCGCGGATGATCCGGAGAAGGGGAAGACGGGATGAAGGCTGTGATGCTGGCGGCGGGTTCGGGGACGCGGCTTTCCGGGCAAGACGACAGCCATCCGCCGAAGTCGCTGCTTGCCTTTGGCGGCAAGTCGCTCCTCGAACGGCATGTCGAGATCCTGCGCGGCCAGGGCATCGCGGAACTGGTGCTGGTCGTCGGCTACCGAAAAGAAGATCTGTTCGCCGAAATCACTCGGCTCGGCGCCGACGAATTCGTCACGACGCTGCACAACCCCTTCTATCGGGAAGGTTCGGTGGTGTCCGCCTGGACCGCGCGCGAGCACCTCGTCGCGGGCGAAGACATCCTCTTCATGGATGCCGACGTGCTCTATCACCCCGGCTTGATCGAGCGTCTTGTAGCGACGCGGCATCCCAACTGCTTCCTCGTCGACCGGCGCCTCGATCCGGGGGAAGAGCCGGTCAAGTTGTGCGTGCACAACGGCCGCATCGTCGACTTCGGCAAGCGTGTCGAAGGCGACTTCGACCTCATGGGCGAATGGCCCGGATTCCTGCGCCTTTCGCCCGCCATGGCGGCGGCCTTTGCCGAAAGGTGTCGGCGCTATCTCGATGCCAACCGCGCCGACGAGCCCTACGAGCCCGCGCTGCGCGACCTGCTGCTCGGGTCGCCGCCGGACAGCTTCGGCTACGAAGACGTCAGCGACCTGCCCTGGATCGAGATTGAC
>CAZDBC010000033.1:0-3434 GCA_964503295.1 uncultured Kiloniellaceae bacterium
ACCGGCTCAACGCACCGCTTCCCGAGGGCGGAGCCGGTCGCGACGAAGGCCCGACGGGCGGCGAAAGGCCACGGCCCAAGCCGCGCCCGCGCGGCCGGGTCGAGCGGGATCCGACGAGCGGCGAAATCATTCACAAGCGGCTGTGAGCGGCATGACCCGGTGCGCCTCGACAGCATGGATCAGGTAGAGAGATGGCAGAATCGGCTTTGGAGAGAGGGACGGTCGGGACCGGCACGCCTGCGGGCCGCGCACGTCCCTCGGTGCGGCGCGTCTTTGCGCATCCGCTTATTCTCGCGGCGAGCTTGGGCTTCGCCGCGCTGATCATCCGGCTGATCGATCTCTACGCGCCCGACGACATCGCCGTCGTGCTGCTCGACCGGAACCGATCGACCTATCCTTTCACCGTGCAGACCACCATGTGGATGGTCTTCGGCCTTGGCCTGGGCGAGCTTCTGGTGCGTCTGCTCGATGCCCTGGCCGAGCGGGCACAGCTGCGCGCCGGCTATCTTCCCGAGGACGAGCGGACGATCCTGCAGGCACCCGAGTTGCGGCAGATCTACGCACGCGCCCGGGAAGCGGCGGGCGGAAGGGGCAGCCGGCGTTTCCTGCCACGCCTCATCCAGCGCATCGTCCTGCAGTTCCAGACCAGCCGCTCGATCGATCAGGCGAGCACGCTGCTTAACTCCAGTCTCGAGCTCTATCTGCACGAGATCGATCTGCGCTACAGCATGATCCGCTACGTGGTCTGGGTGATCCCCACGCTCGGCTTCATCGGCACTGTGGTCGGGATCTCCCTGGCGCTCGCCTTCGCCGGCCAGGTCGACGTTCAGGACCCCAGCTTGCTCGCGGAACTGACAAAACGCCTCGCGGTCGCGTTCAACACCACCCTTCTCGCGCTGGTGATGTCCGCCGTCCTGGTCTTCATTCAGCACTGGGTGCAAGCGCACGAGGAAGGCGCGCTCAACCGCGCAGGACAGTACTGCCTGGATAATCTCATCAACCGTCTCTACGAGGACTGACGGTCATGCTGCTGCGGCCGCGCCGCCAGCTCGAGGTGCTGAGCATCTCCGCGCTCGATATCTTCGCGTCTGCGCTGGGCGTTTTCGTGCTTATGGCCGTTCTCCTCTTTCCCTATTACCTCAAACAGCCCTCGCTCGACGCCGAGCTCGACGGCGCGCGGAGACAACTGGCCGCGGCCGGTGCCGAACTCGAGTCCGCGCGCCAGGGCGCCGCCGAGGCCAAGCGCGCCGCCGAGCGTGCAGCGGCGCGCCGGGAGCAGGCACGGCAGGCCCTGGAGCAGGCCGAGGCGGAGCTCGCCGCCGCCGACCGGAGCCGGCTGGACGCGCTGCGCGAGGCCGAAGCGCTGGATCGGCGCCAGGATGCCGTCGAGCAGGAGATGGCCACGCTCTGGGTCGAGAAGCTCGACCTGGTCTTCGTGATGGACACAACGGGCAGCATGCGCGACGAGATCGCCGACGTGCAGGCCAACATGCTCGGCATCGTCCGATTGCTCTATCGCCTGACCCAAAGCCTGCGCGTGGGCTTTGTCAGCTTCAAGGACGTCGGCGAAGACTATCTGACCCGCGTGTTCGAGCTGGCGCCGATGGGCGGCCGCCAGCTCGGCGAGATCCAGGCCTTCGTCGGGCGCCTGCAGGCCGAGGGCGGCGGCGACACGCCCGAGCCGGTCGGGATCGCGCTGGAACGTGCGCTCGCGATGCGCTGGCGCGGCGACGCCGAAGGCCGGATCATCGTGATCGGTGATGCGCCCGCGCACCAGGGCGACTGGCCCGCCGCCTTCAACATGGCGCAGCAGTTCCACGGATCGCTCGCCGATCCGGTCCTGACCCGCCGGGTGGCGGCGGTCTTCACCGGCAGCAACAAGCCCGGGCGGCAGTTCTACGAGCGACTCGCACAAGCCGGCGCGGGCGACTACGTGGCGCATCGCGGCCGCATGGTGGAGAGCGTTCTGCTTTCGGTGCTCGATCCGCCGTCCGCGATGGCCCAGCGCGAAAGGTAGACGATGGAAGGATCGCACGAGACTGTCAGTGAACCTGTTGGACCGGGCGTCGAGCCGCCGGCGGGCGAGCTGGAATCCGGTTGGGCTCTGGTGGGGGAAGACGGGCGACAGCGATCGATCCGTCTCCTGGTCGGGGAGGGCCGCTTGAATCGTGCCTATCTCGGTCTGACCATCGGGCGCCATCCCGCGCTCAGTGAGCTCGCGATCGACGATCCGACGGTGTCCCGCCGCCATGCGCGGATCGGGCGCAACAGCGATGGCCTGTTTATCGAGGACGTCAACTCCCTGAACGGGACGTGGGTCGACGGCCGGGCCCTGCAACCCTTCGTGCCGGTCGCGCTGCATGAGGGACAGACCATCGTGCTGGGCGAGACCGTGCTGACGATCGAACGGCTGGCCAGCGGTCCCGGCGGCAGCGCAGGCGGCTGACGGCAGGGGTCATGAAGCGGCGCAACAGGGATATCGCGATTTTCACCCTGTCGGCACTCGACGTGCTGGCCATGGGGGCCGGCGTGTTCGTGCTGTTGGTTGTGCTGCTGATGCCCTACTACCGCATGAACCTGGACGCCAGGGCCGAGGTCGAGGCGGTCGAAGCCTCCATAGAGGAGGTGCGCAGCGAGGCCGAGGAGATCCGCCGGGCGAGTGCCGCCCGAAGCGCGGCTGCCGAGTCCGCGGCGGCGGAAGCGGCGCGTCTGGAGCAGGCCGCGGCCGCCCGGCAGGCGGCGGCCGCCAGCCTGCTCGACGAGGCGACGTCTGCTGAGGATGCGGCCGAGCGGGCTTCGCGCAAGATTGCCGAGATGGAGGCAATCATCGAAAAGCGCCTGATTCGGGAGCTCGATCTCGTCTTCGTGGTCGACACGACAAGCAGCATGACCCGGTCGTTGCAGGACCTGAGCGAGTCCCTGAGCGGGATCGTCAGCGTGCTGCAGCGGCTCGTTTCGTCCTTGCGGGTGGGCTTCGTTGCCTATCGCGACCATGACGTGGGCGGCTGGGTGACGCGACGCCTGCCGCCTGCTCCCGTCGCGACGCGTGCGCGCGACATCTACGCCTTCGCGGAAAGTCTGCGCGAGCCGGTGAGGGGCGGAAGCACGCCGACCGAGGCCTTGTACGACGGGCTACGCGAGGCCTTCGCCCTCGATTACCGTGCGGACGCGAAGACGGTGATCGTGGTGATCGGCGATGCGGCCTCGCACCGCTCGGTCCAGACCGAAACCCTTGCCATGACCCGACGCTTCGTCGAGAGCGGGGCGAAGCGGTCGGTTTCGGCCCTCTTCGTGACCACCGCGTCGTTCCTGCGCTACGGCGACAACGATCGCGAGTTCTTCCAGGAGATTGCGCGCCGCGGCGGCGGCCAATTCACCGACAAGCAGGGCCGGATGACCGAGGGGATCCTGCTCTCGGTTCTCGACGACCCGCT
>CAZDBC010000033.1:3444-14417 GCA_964503295.1 uncultured Kiloniellaceae bacterium
CCTCGAACTCATCCCTCTCCAAACGCTGAGAGCGTGTCGCGAAGTCAGCCGGGGCGGTCCCGGTCTTCGGGCGCGGCCGGACCGACGAGCGGGAATGCGGCGTAGGCCCAACCCACCGCAAGTCCGACGGCAATCCAGACGAGTTCGCGCAGTCGCAGCACGGCCGCCACTGCCAAACCGACCTCCGGGACGCCGGTAATGGCGCTGCATACCAGGACGAGAGCGCCTTCCTGGGTCCCGAGCCCGGCCGGGACCAGGAACAGGGCCGTGCGCACCAGAACAGTGACGGCTGCGATGACCAGGGACTCGATCCAGGTCACCGGTTGGCCCATGAATGCGAGTGCAAGATGGATCTCGATCGCGCTAATGACCCAGGTCGCCAGGCTGAGCAGGAAAGCGACGGCGAAACGTTGGCCGTTGCGCCGGTAGAACTGCTCCAGGCGGCCTTCGATATCCTCGATCGCACTGAGAAACGCCAATGTGCGCGGTCCGAAGCGGCGCGCAAGAGGGCCGACCAGACGCGATGTGATGCGCTTCCGCTGCACCACAATGAACAGAGCGATCCCGAGGGCGAACGCGACCAGTCCGCCCGCCGCCGCCGTGCGGTAGGCGGCATCCAGAGAGCCCGCGATGAACATGGCGACAAATCCGGTGGCCACGAAGAGCACGAGCGACAGGCTGTTGATCGTCTGCCACAGTACGACCGAAGTTGTCGCCGCGCGCAAATCGACCCCGAAGCGGCGGACGAGCAGCGCCACCTTGACCGGCTCACCGCCCATCGAGGCGAGCGGCAGCAGCTTGTTGAGCGCCTCGCCGATCAGCTTGACGTTCCACAGTCTGCCGAACCACGCAGGACCGAGGCCGACCGAAGGCAGCGTGAGCTGCCAGGAATAGCTGTCGGCCGCAACGACCAGGGCGCGCAAAACAAGTATGACCGTGATGCCCGCCATACCGACGGCCTGAAGCTGAAGCCAGACCGTCTGCAGGTCGCTGCGCGCGAGGAGCGTCGCCAGAATGACGAGGCCGATCAAAAGCAGGACAGCGGTGATGAGGCGCATCGCGGACCGCGGAGACAGGTGGATCGGTTGCGTCAGGCGGGAAAGCCGCGCACATTAGGCGGCGAAACGGGGCTGCGACAAGGCGTCCCGAAGGGATGGCGCCGATTGGCGAAGCGTATCACTGTTAACGCAGGGCCTCGACTGCGGGGCGCCAGCGCGATGGATGCGAAGGGCGCATCCTAAATTAGTGATGACTAAAATACTAATAACCTTGTGGAGAACCATCGTACCGCTCGCCATTGTCGCGGCCGCGGTATCGGCCTTTATCTATCTCGAGGCCACCCGGCCGGTGGCCAAGCTGGAGCCGCCGGACGAACGGACATGGCCGGTGACGTCCCGGTCCGTCGTGCACAGCGACGAACAGCCGGTGATTTCCGCCTTTGGCCAGATCGTCGCAGGACGGCTCGTCGAGTTGCGACCCGGCGTGCCGGGGGAGATCGCGAGGGTCTCCCCCGCGTTCCGTGACGGCGGGGTGGTCGAGGCCGGCCAAACCCTGATCGAGATCGAGGATTTCGACTACCGCCTGGCCGTGATCGAGAGGACGGCCGATCTGAGCGAGGCCGAGGCCAGGCTGGAGGAACTGCAGTCTGAACTGAGCATCGAGCGGAAGCTTCGTGACACCGCCGTAAAACAACTGGAATTGCGGCGCCAGGACTTGGAGCGCTACCGCGCCCTGCTGGAGAAGGGCAGTGCCACGGCCCGGGCCGTGGAGGAGAGTGAAATGGCGGAACTGGCACAACAGCGCGAACGGCTGGCGCGCGAACAGACGATCGCCCGCCTCGAAGCGCGTATCCGCCAGCAGGACGCTGCCGTCGAGCGCGCGGAAGCGGCGCTGGAGATGGCTCGGCGCGATCTCGCCGACACGGAGCTGGTGGCACCGATCACCGGCTTTCTAACCGAAACCCGGGCGGCGATCGGACAGCAGCTGTCGGCCGGCGATCGTATCGGCAATCTTGTCGCCGCAGATTCTCTTGAGGTCCGCTTCCAGCTCCGGGATCACGATTACGCCAAACTGCTTGCGGCAGAACTGGAAGAGGGCGGCGGACTGATCGGTCGGCCGATCCGGGTCGATTGGCGCATCGGCGGCGATGTTTTCACCTACGACGCGACCATCGAGCGCACCGGCGGCGCGATCGATCCGGCGAGCGGTGGCGTCGACATTTTCGCGCGCCTCGATGCTTCGGGCACCCACCTGCCGCTGCGGCCGGGAGCCTTCGTCGAGGTGCGCGTGCCGGGATTGCTCTATCGCGACGTCGTGCGTCTGCCAGAGACCGCGCTGACCGCCGGGGCCCAGGTCTATCTGATCGAGGACAGCCGATTGCGCGCGGTCGAGGTCGACGTCCTTGGGCGCTACCGCGACGAGCTTCTCGTGCGTGGCGATCTCCCCGAAGGCGGGCAGGTGGTCACCACGCGCTTCCCCGAGATCGGGCCGGGCGCCAAGGTGGTCCCGCGGTGACCAAGGCGCCGCCCGGGCGGGGGGCGCCTGCGCGCGGCCCGGGCGACCACGGCCTGGTCGCCTTCTTCGCCCGCCACCCGACCGCGGCCAATCTGGTCATGCTGGTGATGATCGTCGCCGGACTGGCGGCCGGCCTGCGGCTCAACACCCAGTTCTTTCCCGAGCTGCGCATCGACTACGTCAATGTCGAGATCGAGTGGCCCGGCGCATC
This sequence comes from uncultured Kiloniellaceae bacterium, assembly GCA_964503295.1. Classification (GTDB taxonomy): domain Bacteria; phylum Pseudomonadota; class Alphaproteobacteria; order Kiloniellales; family Kiloniellaceae; genus CAZDBC01. The sequence continues at coordinate 6,170 of CAZDBC010000033.1, forward strand.
GGCGGAGGACGTCGACCTCAACATAATCCAGGCCGTCGATGCGCAGATACGTGGCATCGACAGGATCAAGGAGATCCAGTCGTTCGCCTTCGAAGGCGTCGGCCGTGTGGTGATCGAGTTCGAGCCTGGCAGCGACATGGCCAAGGCCCTGTCCGATGTCGAGACCGCCGTCTCGCGCATAACCACCTTCCCTGAGGATATCGAGACCCCCGTCGTCTCCAAGATCGACCGGTACGATCGGGCCAGCGAAATCATGATCTCCGGTCCCTTTCCGGAACGCTCGCTCAAGGCGATCGCCAAGGAGATGCGTGACGACCTGCTCGATCTCGGCGCCGCCAAGGTGGACCTGTTCGGTTTGCGCGAGGAGGAGATCTTGGTCGAGGTCGAACCCGCCACGCTGCGACGGCTCGACCTGACGCTGGCCGACATCGCCGCCCGCATCGACGAGACCTCGCGAGACGTGCCCTCGGGGCTTCTGCGTGGGGCCGGCGTCGACCGCCAGGTGCGCAGCATCGGCCGGCTCACGACCGCCGAGGAGCTGCGCGAGATCGAGGTGCGGGCGCTCAGCGACGGGCGCAAGATCTTCCTGTCCGACGTGGCGACCGTGCGCGAAGGGTTCGACCGCGACGCGGTCGGCGTTCTGCGCGATGACCAACCGGCCGTCATCCTGACGGTACAGAGGGCTCAGTCCGAGGACATACTCGATGTTGCGCGGACGGTTGATCTTTATCTCGAAGAGGTCGTGCCCAGCCTGCCGCCCGGCCTGCGCGTCGAACAGTTCAGCGTCGCATCGCAACTGGTCGAGGACCGTATCGATGTGCTGGTTCGCAACGGACTCGGCGGCCTGGTGCTCGTCGTTGCGGTTCTCTTCATTTTCCTGAACGCAAGGGTTGCGTTCTGGGTCGCGCTCGGTATCCCGGTATCGGTTCTCGCTGCGCTGGCCGTGATGTGGGCGAGCGGTCAGACGATCAACATGATCTCGCTCTTCGGCCTGATCATGGTGATCGGCATCGTCGTGGACGACGCGATCGTCGTCGGCGAGCATGCCGCCCATCTCAACGCGACCGGCCGGGGGCCTCTGGATTCGGCGATCTCGGGCGCTGCGCGCATGCTTGCACCGGTCAGCAGCGCCTCCTTGACAACCGTTGCCGCCTTCACGCCGCTGTTCCTGATCTCGGGCATCATCGGCGACATCATCATGGCGATCCCGCTGGTCGTCGTGGCGGTGCTGATGGCGAGCCTGCTGGAATGCTTCGTGGTCCTGCCCCATCATCTGGCCGGCGCGCTGAGCGCCCATTCCCAAGGGCCGGGCGGTGGACTCTACAGCCGTTTCCGGGACGGATTTGACGCCGCATTTTCCCGACTGCGCGATGGCCCGTTCCGGCGCCTGGTCGCGTTCGCGGTGAACTGGCGTTATGCGACCCTTGCCGCGGCCTTTGGCCTCTTTCTGGTGAGTGCGGGGCTCGTGGCCGGCGGGCGGGTGGGCTTCCATTTCTTTCCGACTCCGGAATCGGACACGCTGTTTGCGAATGTCGAGTTCGTTGCCGGAACCCCGCGCAGCCAGACCGAGGCCATGACCCGCCGGGTCGAGGACGCGCTGGACTCCGCGGTTCAACGGCTCGGGGAGAATCCGGACGAGCTGGTGACCATGGTCTATCGGACGATCGGGGGCTCAATCTCGACGCAGGGCGTGCGACAGGCGAGCGATACCGGCGATCATATCGGTGCGGTGATGGTCGAATTGATCCCCTCCGATCGCCGAACGGTCCGCACGGAAGAGCTGATCGCCGCTTGGCGCGCCGAGATTCAGCCGATGGGGGGCCTGCGCAGTGTGACCGTCATGTCGCCGGCCGCCGGTCCGCCCGGACGCGACATTGACGTGAGGCTGATCGGCGACGACCTGTCCGACTTGAAACGGGCGGCAGACGAGGTGAGCCGGCTGCTGGCCCGCTATCCAGGCATCTCCGATGTCGATCACGACCTGCCGGAGGGCAAGCCGGAAACGCTGATCGAGGTGACTCCGCGCGGACGCGCGCTCGGCTTCACCACGCGCTCCGTCGGTCAGCAGGTGCGTCACGCCTTCGAGGGGGCGATCGCGGACCGCTTCACGCGCGGCGACGAGGAGGTCACGGTGCGTGTGCGCTATCCGGAGGACAGCCGCGAAGCTCAGTCGCTGGAATCGCTCTATCTGCAGGGCCCGGGCGGTGCCGAGGTGCCGTTGCTGGCGGTTGCCGAGTTGCGGGACGGCCTCGGGCTCGACCGCATTCCGCGCCAGGACGGCCGGCGCCAGGTGGCCGTCACCGCCGAGCTTGACGAGACCGTCACGTCGACGGCGGAGGTGCTGGAGGCCCTGGTGCGCGACGGTCTGGCGGCGGTCGCACGTGACCATGAGTTGCGCTACCGATTCGCCGGCCGCGCCGAGGAGGAAGGGGATACCTTCGCCGACATGAAGCTGGGGGCGATGCTCGGGCTGGTCGCGATCTACATCATTCTGGCCTGGATCTTTGCCAGCTTCTCGCGCCCGATCGCCGTCATGGCGGTCATCCCGCTCGGCTTCGTGGGCGCGGTCGGCGGCCATCTCCTGCTCGGCTACGATCTGACCGTCATGAGCCTGATCTCGCTGATCGGGCTGGCCGGAATCGTGGTGAACGATTCGATCGTTCTGGTGACCAACATCGACCGGCGGCGCCAGGAACAAGAGGCCAGGACCGCCATCATCGAGGGCACCTGCGACCGCTTGCGAGCTGTGCTTCTCACCTCGGCCACGACCATCGGCGGGCTTACGCCGCTTATGTTCGAGACCAGCCTCCAGGCCCAGTTCCTGAAGCCCATGGCGCTGACGATCGTGGCCGGTCTGGCCGTGGCGACGCTGCTGGTCCTGTTGGTCGTGCCTGCCTTCCTCGCCGTGCAGGACGATCTGGGGTCCTTGCGGCGGAACATGGTGGGCACCGGAGAACCGGGCGAGCCGGCGGCGCCGTCCGAAACCGCCGGGAGCCGGACGTGAGCGAAGACCGGCGGGACGACGTCGTTCTCGGCCGAAGTCTCGCCGAGACCGCGGCGCTCAACGCGCCCGAGCAGACGGAAGCGCGACGGGCGGACGAGGCGGTGCGCCGGGCCGTGCGGGGGCAGCGGACGCCACGGACGCGCCGGCGCGCTTTTGCTCTGGCGGTGGCTCTGCTGCTGACCGTGATCGCAGGTCTGGCGGCCCTGCTCTGGGCGATCGCGCCCCCCGCGGTGACGCCTCTCCCTTAAATGCTGCTGGGGAGGAAGCCTCAGTTCAGGGTGTTGAGCATGCCGAGACGCGGCCTCCGGAAGGCCAGTTGGCCGACCACCCCGTCGGACGCGAAGATCGAGATGAACTGGGGCTGGTAGTCGAAGAAGACCTCGGCCACGATGACGTCCTCGCCTTCCCGCACCGTAAACCCGTCGGGCAGGGACGGGGTGCCCGAGCTCCCGAGCGTGCTCGACACCGACAGAGCGCTGTCGTCGAGGCGCTGCCAGTTGATCACCGGATCGTTCACGCCGACCGCCCGGCTGATCGAGGTGACGATGACACGGCCTTCGGCGGCCAGATCGAAGGGCACCATGACTTCGTCGGCCGCCGCGAAGAGATTGTCGAGGTCGGCCTGGGTAATGGTCTCCGGCTGAGAGACGAGATCGGCAATGGTCGCCGCGGCACGGTCCATCTTCTGATTGATCAGGACATAACGTGCTGCATCGTAGCAGCCGAGCACGATCAGGAGGAATATCGGCACCGCAAAGGCGAACTCCACGAGCACGCCGCCGCGGCAGTCGCGCAGACAGGCTGCAAGACTGCGAGGCCAAGTCCTGGGCCTGCCTTGAACAGCGGTCATGAGCGAACTCCCTTTGGCTCTCGGGTGTGAACGGTCTGGTGTCACGGCGCCAGCGGGTTGAAGGGCTCGTTCTGGACTGCGACCGAGGCGCTGAGATCGAGCCCGCCGTCGGGTCCGCCGAATACCCGGAAGACGCCGAGCAGAAAGTCCCACTGGAACTCGATCTTGTAGAGCACGACGTCGCCGGGCCCGCCCAGGCCGGCCGCGCCCATGTCGGGGTCCCAGGTGGCATTGCCGTTGATGTCGGTGAACGATTCGCCCGGGTCCCAGCTGCCGTTGCCGTTGTCGTCGGAGAACGGCTCCGGCTTGCCGATATCGTCGAAGCTCGGATAGACGAGATGGCTGAGGTCGGCGCTCTCGAGATCGATCAGGCCGTGGGTGTGGTCCTCGATCATCTGCACGATCATCTCCTCGCGCGTCATTGTGCCCGGCACTTGCCCGGTAATGCCGTAGCGCGAAGCCTCGCGCAGTCCACCTTCGGCCAGTACCAGCACGAACATGACCATGGCGACCTCGATGATGCCGAATACCAGCAAGACGAGCGCCGGAAAGGCGAAGATGAACTCCACGGCAGCCGATCCCGACTGGCAGCTTCTGAATCGCCGTGCCGGTTGCCACCGGTTCGCGGTCTCACTCAGGCTCGTCATGACATCACCTCTTCGTCCGTCGCGGTTCGTTTCCGCCTGGTAGCAGCCGCCGCGCAAGAGCCTGCAGCTAAAGCGACGACAGGGCGTCGATGGTGCGCAGGATTGCCGTTCCGACCAGCACCACGCCGAGCGGAGGCAGGATGAAGACGATCATCGGCACGGTCAGGAGGGCGGGCAGGCGGGCGGCCTTTTCCTCTGCCCGCAGGCGCCGCTCCTCGCGCGATTCATGCGACAGAATTCGCAGCGAGTGGGCCAGTGGCGTACCGTACTTCTCGGCCTGGAGCAGGGTGTTGACCATGCCCCGGATGCCGGGAAGATCGGTTCGTTTGGCGAGGTTCTTGAGTGCCGTCCGGCGGCTCGGCAGAAAGCCGAGCTCGAGTCCGGTGAGCCGGAGCTCGTCGGAAATCTCCGGGGCGCTCGCCGCCAACTCTTGCGAGACCCGCATCAGCGTTGCGTCGAGGCTGAGCCCGGCCTCGGCGCAGATCACCATAAGGTCGAGTGCATCGGGCAGTGACTTCCTGACCTCCTTCTGGCGCTTCTGGCCCGCGTTGACGACAAAAAGGTCTGGAAGATAGGCGCCGACCAAAACCGCAGCGAGACTGATCGCTAGCTTCTGCCAGTCCTCGCCGTCGTAGACCTTCAGGCCGAAGAGATAGAAAAGGGCGAAGCCGCCGAGAACGAAGGGGAGGGAGAGCTTGAAGAAGAAATAGCGCACCATGGCGTCGCGCGTGCGCCAGCCGGCCTGCAGCAGGCGCCGGGAAACCTTCTCGGCCTGCTTGCTTTTCTCCAGCTGGAGCCGGCCCACCACCTTGCGCATCAGGGAGATCGAGCCCTTTTCCTCGCGCCGACGCTTCGGGTTCAGGAGATTCGACCGCAGCTTCTGGCGCTCCTGGGAGATCAGGCGGGCGCGCCGCGCGCCGGGATCGCGCACCAGCAGCGCGCGCCAGACCGCGAGCGTCGAGACGGCGGCGGAGATCGCCGACATGGTGACGATCAACTCCTCCAGGGAGATGCCGGCCGGCAGGTAGGCTTCGAGGTTCATATCTCGAACTTCACCATCTTGTACATGACGCCCGCCCCGACGGCGAAGCTGACCAAGCCGCCGATGATCATGATCACGCCGCGCGGGTCGATCGTCAGGTCGAGGATGTACTCGGGATTGACCATGAAGATGAACAGGGACATGACGAAGGGAAGAGAGCCGATGATATAGGCGCTGGCCTTGGCCTCCGACGACAGGGCCTTGATCTTCAGCTTCAATTGGCGGCGGCCGCGCAGGACGTCCGACAGGTTTGCCAGGGTCTCGGCGAGATTGCCGCCGGTTTCGTTTTGGATCGAAAGGGCGACGGTGAAGAACTTGAACTCCTGAAGATCGAGCCGTTTGGCAGTGTCCCAGAGGACCTCGTCGAGCGGACTTCCGAGTTGAACCGCGTTGACGACCTGGCGCAGCTCGCTACCCACCGGGTCGACAACCTCTTCCGCCGCTATGCGGATAGATTCGCTGATCGGCAGACCCGACTTGAGGCCGCGCACCATGAGGTCGATGGCTTCGGGAAAATTGTTGATGAACCTGTTCCGGCGTCGAGCCGACAGAAAGCTGACCACGAGATGCGGAAGCATGATGCCCGCGAAGACACCCTCGAGGATCGCGGCAGCGGTCGGGATGACGCCGCTCAGCTCGCCCAGGCCGAAGAAGACCGCGCCGACCGCGAGGCACAGCATAAGATAGGAGCCGAGCGACATGCGCAGGCCGGCCCGCGCGAGGCGGCTGCGCAGGGCGTCGGGGCGGGGAAGAAGTCGGCGGATGATGTAGTCGACCACGCGGTTGTCGGCCAGTTGATCGCTGCGGCGCACGGAGATGACCGCCTCGCTGTCGCGGCGACGGGCGTTCGGGTCGGTCGTCACGCGGCGCAGCCGCTGTGCCATGCGCCGCCGCTCGCCGCCCCCGGAGAACACCGCAATGAGCAGGATCAGAACCGTCAGGACCGGGGCCGCGACCAGGACGATCTCGGTGAGCGGCAGCGAGCTGCCGCTCGAGGAGGCCAGGAGCTGACTCATCCCATGGCCTCCAGTAGCGGTCGGTCGAGACCGAAGTAGGCGGCCTTTGGCGTGAAGTGCGGACGCAGTCCGGAGGACTTGAACTGGCCGAGCAGGCGGCCGTCCGATCCTTCGCCGCTGAATTCGTAGGTGAACAGCGTCTGGGTCGTGATGATCTCGCCTTCCATGCCGACCACCTCTTCGATATGGGTGACGCGGCGCATGCCGTCGCGCATGCGGGAGATCTGGACGATCAGGTCGAGCGCTGCCGCGATCTGGGTGCGAACGGCGCGAGCGGGCAGGTTGATGCCGGCCATGCCGACCATGTTCTCCAGACGGGTCAGGGCTTCGCGCGGGCGGTTGGCGTGGATGGTCCCGAGAGAGCCGTCGTGGCCGGTGTTCATGGCCTGCAGCATGTCGACCGCTTCGGAGCCGCGCACCTCGCCCAGGATGATCCGATCGGGACGCATGCGCAGCGAATTCTTGACCAGATCGCGCATGGTGATCTCGCCTTGCCCCTCAAGGTTGGGCGGGCGGGTCTCGAGGCGCACCACGTGAGGCTGCTGCAGCTGAAGCTCGGCGGCGTCCTCGATGGTCACGATACGCTCGCCGGAGTCGATCATCTGGGACATGGCATTGAGCAGCGTCGTCTTGCCGGAGCCGGTGCCGCCGGAGATCAGGATGTTGAGGCGGCTGCGCGCTGCTATCTTCAAAACCGTGGCCATCTGTTCCGAGACGTTGGCCTGCTGGGTCATGACGTCGAGCGTGATGCCCTTCTTGGCGAACTTTCGGATCGAGATGGATGGGCCGTCGATGGCGAGAGGCGGAATGATGATGTTGACGCGGCTGCCGTCCAGAAGGCGAGCGTCGACCAGTGGCGCGCTTTCGTCGATGCGCCGCCCGACCTGGGAGACGATGCGGCGGGCAATGTTGATCAGGTGGTCGTTGTCGCGGAAGTGGACGTCGGTCAGGGCGAGCTTGCCGTTGCGTTCGACGTAGGTCTGCCGCGGCCCATTCACCATGATGTCGGTGATGGTGGCATCGGACAGCAGCGGCTCCAGGGGGCCGAGCCCGAGCATGTCGTCGAGGATGGTCTCGACGATCGCCTGCTGTTCGGCGCCATTGACGCGGAGGCGCTCGTCGACCAGGACTTCGCTTACGATCTCCCCGATCTGATAGGTGAGCTGGTCGCGGGGCAGCTGCGAGGCTGCGGTGACGTCGAGACGGTCCATGACCAGAGGCTGCACGCGGGCAATTGCCTTCTCGACCTCCGGACTGAGCCGCGGCCGGCCCGCGGCCGGCGTGGTGACGACTTCTACCTTCTCGGCAGGCGACCGCTTGGCGCCCGCCGCGTGACCGGACAGGCCGGCCGCAGGCGGGGACTGCGGCTGCGAGTCCCCAATGCCCGGACCGGTTTCGGCGTCGTCCAGCAGCCAGGCTATGAGCGAGGAGACGATGTGGCGTCGCTCGACCAGGCTCAGTGCCTCGCCGCGCGCCTCGGCCGCCACCAGTTGCCCGACCCGCAGTGCGAGCTCTGGGCGCGGGATGCTGGCCGGCTTCTGCTCGGCGAAGCGTTGCCGGGCAACGGGTTTCAGGGCTTCGAGCAGGACCAGAAGCCGCTGTTCTCGGGCTTCTGCGCCCGACGCCTGTGCGGGGCCCGCGCTTGCCTGACTGTGCGGCGTTTCCATGTCCGGTCAGCCCCGCTTCAAC
>CAZDBC010000034.1:0-14365 GCA_964503295.1 uncultured Kiloniellaceae bacterium
TCTCCATTTCCGGCTATCACATGCAGGAGGCGGGCGCGACCCAGGTCGAGGAGCTCGCCTTTACCCTGGCCGACGGCCTGGAATACGTGCGGGCGGCAAGCGCCAAGGGCCTTGCCGTCGACCGCTTCGCCCCTCGCCTGTCGTTCTTCTTCGCCATCGGCATGAACTTCTTCATGGAGATCGCCAAGCTGCGCGCAGCGCGCGTCCTGTGGGCGCAGCTCATGCAGGACAACTTCGCGCCGGAGGATCCGCGGTCTCTCATGTTGCGCACCCACTGTCAGACCTCCGGCGTGTCGCTGACCGAGCAGGACCCCTACAACAACGTGGTGCGCACCACGATCGAGGCGCTCGCCGCCGCGCTCGGCGGGACCCAGTCCCTGCACACGAACGCGCTCGACGAGGCAGTCGCCCTGCCGACGCCCTTTTCCGCGCGCATCGCGCGCAACACGCAGCTCCTCCTGCAGGAGGAAACCGGAATCACCCGCGTTGTCGATCCGCTCGGCGGCAGCTACTACCTCGAGAGCCTGACCAACAGTCTGATAAAGCACGCCGGCGACCTGATCGCGGAGGTCGAGGAGATGGGCGGCATGACCAAGGCGGTCGAGGCCGGCATGCCCAAGCTGCGCATCGAGGAATCGGCGGCGCGCCGGCAGGCGCGCATCGACCGCGGCGAGGAGGTGGTGGTCGGCGTCAACAAGTATCGCCGCCCCGAGGAGGACAAGCTGGAGATCCTCGACGTCGACAACTCCAAGGTGCGCGATCAGCAGATCGCGCGCCTGAAAAAGCTGCGCGCCGAGCGCGACGAAGAGGCCTGCCGGGCGACCCTGGCGGCACTGACGGAGGCGGCGGCGAACGGCAGCGGCAATCTGCTCGCCCTCTCGATCGAGGCGGCCCGCGCGCGCGCGACGGTGGGCGAGATCTCCGACGCCCTCGAGAAGGTCTTCACGCGGCACCGCGCCGTGATCCGATCGGTGACCGGGGTCTACGGCTCGGCCTACGAAGGCGACGAGGGCTTCGCGCGCATCAAGCGCGAGATCGAGGGCTTCGCCGCGCAGGAGGGGCGCCGTCCGCGCATCCTCGTGGTCAAGCTGGGCCAGGACGGCCACGACCGCGGCGCCAAGGTGATCGCGACCGCCTTCGCCGACATCGGCTTCGATGTCGATGTCGGCCCGCTGTTCCAGACGCCTGAGGAGGCGGCGCGCCAGGCGATCGAGAACGACGTCCACGTGATCGGCGTCTCGAGCCAGGCCGCCGGCCACAAGACCCTGGTGCCGCAGCTTCTCGAGGCGCTGCGTCAGGCCGGCGGCGACGACATCATCGTGGTCTGCGGCGGCGTCATACCGCCGCAGGACTACGGCATGCTGATGGCCGCCGGCGTCTCGGCCATTTACGGTCCGGGCACCAACATTCCCCATGCCGCCAACGAGATCCTCGGCATCATCCGGCAGCGCCGCGCGGCGGCCTGACCCGGTCGCGCCGGCATGGCAGGGGTTCAGCGTGTACAGATGGCGGCCGGGCTGGTCGGCGCGATCCTGACCGTCGCCTGGTTCGTGCTGGCGGCGCTTTACGCGGAGCGACGTTTCGGCGGTGTGGCGGCCGTCGCCGGGCTGCCGCCGCAGGACCTGCTGGCGCTTGCCGGCGTTGCCCTGCTGCCGCCGATCTTTCTATGGGTTCTACTGTTCTTCGTGGTCCGTGCCGGCGCCCTGTCGGGCGCGACGCGCCTGCTTCTCGCACGGCTCGAGGAGATGACCTATCCCGCGGCCGAGAACGAAGAAAGGGTGCGCCACTGGTCCGAATCGCTCAAGGAGCAGGCGCGGGAGCTGAACGATGCCAGCCGGCAGGCCGCGCAGCAGCTCGAGGAGATGCGCAATCTCTTCCGCCATCAGACACAGGAACTGACCGGTGCCGGGGTGCGCGCCGGTTCCCAGGCCGAGCAGATCCGCGACGCCCTGCGCGGTCAGGCCGAGGAGATCGCCGGCCTGGAACAGCGCCTCAAGGCGCTGTTCGGCGACAGTCGCCGCGCGATCGACGAGCAGGTCGCTGCGCTCGACACTGCAGGGACGCGCAGCCGCGAGGTCGCCGACGGCATCGCCTTGAGCCTGGAGGGGCCGACCGGCGAACTGCACGCCGCCGCGACGCGCGCCGAGGAGAGCGGCGCAACGCTTGCCGAGGCTTTCGCCCGCCAGGCCGAGGAGATCGACGCCCAACTGGAGCGTCTGCGCGCCGCCCAGCGCGATCTGACCGATGCGGCGGCCGAGGGCGGCGAACGGCTCGGACGAAGCGGCGAAACCCTGTCAGCGGAAGCGGTACGCCTGCGCGAGCTTTTGACCGAGCAGGTCGGCGCCCTGGACGCGGCCCTGGCGCGCGCCGGCGAGCAGATCGGCGGCTTCGACGCCGCGCTGGGCGGGCAGCGCGAGGAGTTGCGCGATCTGGTCGAGGACGTCGCCGCGCAGACTGCGGCGCTGGGCGCGCGCTTGGGCGAGCAGCGCGAGGCAACCCGCCTCGCCATCGAGCAGAGCGCCCAGCGCGCCGAGGCGCTCGGCGAAACCTTTCGCCAACAGGCCGGCCAGCTTGCCGCCGCGACCGAGAATGTCGCGCGTCGGCTGCTCCAGGCGACGACTCAGATCGTCGCTGCGCTGCGCAAGGCCGGCAGCGACGAGGCCAAGCGCCTGCTCGACGTGACCGATCAGGCGGGCCGCAACATCGCCGAGGCGGCGGCGGCGACGAGCCCGCACGCCGCGGAACTGGCGGCCGCCGGGGAGCGCGCGCTGCGCCAGGCGCGCGAGGCCGGACAGGCCTATCAGGACCAGGCCGAGACCCTGCGCCAAGCAAGCGCCGCGGCAATCGCCGACATCGAGCGCGTCGGCCAGACGGTGCGCCAGGAGGCAGGCCTGCTCTCAGAGAGCGCGCGTGGGGTGGTGCGGTCCACGAGCGAGATCGCCGCGGCCTATCAGGCGCAGCGCGCCGAACTCGACGGCATGGTCGATCAGGCGCGCCGTTCGGCCGAGGAGTTACGCGGCAGCCTGCGCAGCGAGACGAGCGAACTGAGCCAGCTTTCGGAGCGTCTGCGCCAGTTGACCGCGGAGGTGGCGGAAACGCTGCAGGGACAGGCGGGCGAGTTGCTCGCCGCCGAGAACACGGCGCGCGACACCAGCGAGGAGATCCGCGAGCAGCTTCGGCGCCAGGCGGCCGAGCTCAACGAGGCCGCAGAGACGGCGCTGACCGGGCTGCACGATATGAATCAGCGGGTCGGGGGCCTGGCCGAGGGCTTCGTCGAGGCGGCCCGCGCCGCGGTCGGTGAGGCCGGGCGCATGAGCGAGGAGCTGGAGCAGCGGACGCTGGAGATGGCCCGGCAGGTGCAGCAGGCCCTGGGCGAGGTCGGCGAGATCGGCGACGTCTTCGAGGGACAGGCGCGCGACCTCGTCAGGGCCTCGGAGGACGCCGCGATCCAGGCCCGCGCCCTGCGCGAAAACGACGAGATGGCGCGGCGCGATCTCTTCCTGCGCACGGCGACCGTGCTGGTCGACGAACTGAATTCGGCGGCGGTCGACCTGACCCGCCTGATGGATCAGGAGATTCCCGACGAGGTCTGGCGGCGTTACCGCAGGGGAGACAAATCGATCTTCGCGCGCCGCCTTCTGCGCCTCAAGGATCGCTTCAGCGAGCGCGAGATCCAGCGGCGCTACCGCGACGAGGAGGAGTTCCGCAATCAAGTCAGCCGCTACATGCAGCAATACGAGTCGCTGATGGCGCAGGCCGAACACTGCGACCACGACAACGTCTTGAGCTCCACCTTCCTGACCTCCGACGTGGGCAAGGTCTACCTGCTGCTGGCTCGCGCCCTCAACGGCGGCGAATAGGACAGCGCCATGGCCCACGGCGGCGACGACGAGCGCCCGGACGCTGCCGGCGAGGCGCGCCAGTCCGCCGGCGAACTGCGCACCATCGGCTACCTGCTGCCCTACCTCTGGCCAGGCGATTCGCTCAACCTGCGGGTCCGGGTCGCGCTCTCGGTCGTGCTGCTGATCGCCGGCAAGCTGGCCAACATCTACGTGCCGCTCCTGCTGCGCGACGCGGTCAATGCGCTCACGCCGGGCTCGGCACCCGACTCCGCAGCGCAGGTGGCGCTCGCCGTGCCGATCGGGCTCTTGATCGCGTACGGCGCCGCGCGGGTTCTGGCGCTCGCCTTTCAGGAGTTGCGCGCCGGCATCTTCGCGCGGGTGGCGCAGAACGCGATCCGCAGCATGGCGCTCGCCGCGTTCCGCCATCTGCACCGGCTGTCGCTGCGTTTCCACCTGGAACGCCAGACCGGCGGCCTCAGCCGGGCCATCGATCGCGGCGCCAAGAGTATCGAGTTTTTGCTCGTCTTTCTGCTGTTCAATCTCCTGCCGACACTGGTCGAGATCGCCATGGTGTGCGGCATCCTCTGGTACCTGCTCGACTGGCGTTTCGCGTTCATTCCGCTGGCGACGGTCGTCGGTTACATCGCCTTCACCTTCGTGGTGACCGAGTGGCGCATGCGCTTGCGCCGTCACATGAACGAGGCCGACAACGAGGCCAACAGCAAGTCTGTCGACAGCCTGCTCAACTACGAGACCGTCAAGTATTTCGGCAACGAGGCGCACGAGGAGCGCCGCTTCGACCGGGCGCTTGCCGGTTACGAGCGCGCCGCCGTGCGCAGCCGCACGAGCCTGTCGATCCTCAATGTCGGACAGTCGGCGATCATCTCTTGCGGCATCACCCTGCTGATGATCCTCGCCGCCTACGGCGTCGTCGAGGGACGCATGCAGGTCGGCGACTTCGTCATGGTCAACGCCTATCTCCTGCAGCTTGCCATGCCGCTGAACTTCCTCGGCACGGTCTACCGGGAGATCAAGCAGTCTCTCATCGATCTGGAGTTCATGATCGACCTGATCGAGCGCCCGCCTGAGGTGGTCGACCGGCCGGGCGCCCGGCCGCTCGAGCGGCGCGGCGGCGCGCTGCGCTTCGACCACGTCGTGTTCGGCTACGACCCGCGCCGGCCGATCCTGCGCGACGTCAGCTTCGAGGCGGCGCCCGGCGAAACGCTCGCCATCGTCGGTCCGAGCGGTGCCGGCAAGTCGACGATCAGCCGGATCCTGTTCCGCTTCTACGACGTGACCGAGGGCCGGGTGCTGATCGACGGCCAGGACATTCGCGACGTGACGCAGGAATCCTTGCGCGCGGCGATCGGGATCGTTCCCCAGGACACCGTTCTGTTCAACGACACGCTGTACTACAACATCGCCTACGGTCGGCCCGACGCGACGCGCGAAGAGGTGACCCGGGCGGCGCGCCTGGCTCAGCTCGATTCCTTCGTGCGCGGCCTGCCCGACGGCTACGACACCGAGGTGGGCGAACGCGGTCTCAAGCTGTCGGGCGGCGAGAAGCAGCGCGTTGCCATTGCGCGCACGATTCTGAAGGACCCGGAGATCCTGCTGTTCGACGAGGCGACCTCGGCCCTCGACAGTCAGACTGAGCAGGAGATCCAGCGCAGCCTGCGCGAGGTCTCGCGCGATCGCACGACCCTGATGATCGCGCATCGTCTGTCGACCGTGATCGACGCCGACAGCATTCTCGTGCTCGACGCCGGGCGGATCGTCGAGCGCGGCCGCCATGCGGAGTTGCTGGCCCGCGGCGGACTCTACGCCGACATGTGGCGCCGCCAGCAGAGCCGGGACGACGGCGGCCTGGACCCGACGCCCGCGACGGAGGCTTTCCGAGGCCGGGGGTCCGGCGCTACCCTGCCGCCATGAGACCGCACTTCACACATCTCGCCCTGCACGTCAGGGATCTCGGGGCCTGCGTCGAGTTCTACCGCGCGTTCTGCGGCATGGAGCCGGTGCACGAGCGGCCGACCGGTGCCGGCGAGGGCGACGAGCAGGTGGTCTGGCTGGCCGAGCCGGGCCACGAGCAGGACTTCGTCATCGTGCTGCTGCCGGGCGGGCCGCGCCGCGACCAGCCGGACGACGACTACAGCCATTTCGGCTTCGCCCTCGACAGCCGGGAGGCGGTCGATGCCGTGGCCCGGCGCGCGTGCGAGGCCGGCTGTTTGGCTTGGGCGCCGCGCGACGAGCCCTATCCGGTGGGCTACTACTGCGGCCTGCGCGATCCCGACGGCAACTTCGTCGAGTTCAGCTACGGTCAACCGCTCGGCCCCGGCGCCGAGCCGATCCGGTCGTGAACGAGGCGCGGCCGGCCGCGGCCGGCTCGGAGCGAGACGCTGGCGCGCCCGCCGAGGTCGAGGATCTGGCCCAGCGACTGATCGGCGGCGAGCGGCGCGCGCTGGCGCGCGCCATCACCCTGATCGAGTCGACCCGCGACGACCATCGCCGCCAGGCCGAGGCTCTCCTCGCGCGCCTGCTCGAACGCAGCAGTCGGTCGATCCGCATCGGCATCAGCGGGGTGCCCGGCGTCGGCAAATCGACCTTCATCGAGCGCTTCGGGCTCTACCTGATCGAATCCGGCCACCGGGTCGCGGTCCTGGCGGTCGACCCGTCTTCGCAACGCAGCGGCGGCTCGATCCTGGGCGACAAGACCCGCATGGAGCAGCTGTCGCGGCGGCCGGAGGCCTTCATCCGGCCCTCGCCGACCGGCGGTTCCCTGGGCGGCGTCGCGCGGCGCACCCGCGAGGCGATCCTCTTGTGCGAGGCGGCCGGCTTCGACGTTGTCATCGTCGAGACGGTCGGGGTCGGCCAGTCCGAGACCGCGGTGGCCGATCTGGTCGATCTCTTCCTGCTGCTGCTGCCGCCCGCCGGCGGCGACGAGCTGCAGGGCATAAAGAAGGGCATCGTCGAGCTGGCCGACCTCGCGGTGATCAACAAGGCCGACGGCGACCTGGCCGCGGCCGCCCGGCGCGCCGCCGCCGACTACAAGGCGGCGCTCCACCTGCTGCGGCCGGCCAGTGCGACCTGGCGGCCGAAGGTGCTCATGTGCTCGGCGCTGGAGGGCCGCGGGATCGAGGAGGTGTGGGAGCAGATCCTCGCCTGCAAGGCGGCACGCGAGAGCGCCGGCGAGTTCGCCGCCCGGCGGGCCGAGCAGGCGCGCGCCTGGATGTGGCGCGAGGTGCAGGAGAGCCTGCTGCAGGCGCTCAAGTCCGATCCGCGGATCACCGCGCGCCTGAACGACCTCGAGCGCGAAGTCGCCGCCGGGACGACGCACCCGGCGGCCGGCGCGCGCGAACTCATCGAGATGTTTCGCGGCGCCAGCTCCTGAGCGCCTATTGCGGAATTACGCCATGGCGAGGGCCAGAGCGGCCGTCGCATAGGCACCACGCATGATCTTTTTTCCTTCCCTTGTGTCCATGCGAAGTCTCGTGCCTCAAGTCTACACCCGTCGCCAGGGTGCCGTCCTTGGCATTCGTCGCGTTCGTGCGCCTTGCACGATGCGGCCGCCCTCCCCACTTGTGCGGACGCCTCCAAACCTGGACAGCCCATCCGCCGATGACCGACCCTGTCGCCCCCGTCCCAGCCGGCCCGGGCGTCCATGACGCTCGCGCCCTTGAAGCGGCGTGTCGGACCGTCCGATGATCTGGCTCGAGATCGGCGGCGGCTTCCTCCTGCTTCTGCTCGGTGGCGAACTCTTGGTGCGCGGGGCGGTCGGCTGCGCGCGCCGTTTCGGGGTGTCGCCGCTTCTGATCGGGCTGACCCTCGTCGGCTTCGGCACCTCGACGCCGGAGCTCCTGACCAGCCTGCAGGCGGCGCTCGCGGGCTCGCCCGGCGTCGCGGTCGGCAACGTGGTCGGCTCCAACATCGCCAACATTCTCCTGATCCTCGGGGCCGCGGCGCTGATCCAGCCGATCGCGGTGCCGCCGCAGGCGCTTTACCGGGACGGCGGCATGATGCTGGCGGCGACGCTGGTCGCCTGTTCCCTGGCCTGGCTCGGCAGCGTCGAGCGCTGGTTCGGGGCCGGCATGCTGGCCGCTCTGGCCGCCTACGTGGTCTGGAGCTACCGCCGCGAGCGAGCGCGACCCGACGCGGGGGCCGAGTTGCACCTGCACGAGGCGGCGGCGGTCGGCGACGCCGGCCGGCCGCTTTGGCGCTCGGGCCTGGAGTTCGCGGTCGGGCTGGGCCTGACCCTTTATGGCGCGCGGCTGCTGGTCACCGGGGCGATCGAACTGGCCGGCGCGGCCGGCATATCGGAAGCGGTGATCGGCCTGACGGTCGTCGCGGTCGGGACCTCGCTGCCCGAGCTCGCGACCTCGGTCATGGCCGCGCGGCGCCGCCAGGCAGACGTGGCGATCGGCAACGTGGTCGGCTCCAACATATTCAATATCCTCGGCATCCTCGGCACGACCGCGGTCGTGCAGCCGATCCCCGTACCCGCCGAGATCCTCCGTTTCGACCTCTGGGTCATGCTCGCCGTCGCCCTCCTGTTGCTCGCCTTTGCCTGGACCGGGCGGCGCATCTGCCAGCTGGAGGCCGGTTTCCTGCTCGCCGGCTACGGCGCCTACCTCGCGGTTCTGGCCCGGCCCTGGTAGCCGGCGGCCCGCGGGCTTTCGGCTTGACGGACGGGGAGCCCTGCCGTACAAACCCCGCGCCTCGGGCGGCGGGTCCGTCCGAATGCGGCCGATACGGCTGAAATCCGCGAAATTTTCGGGACAGCGACCATGGCACGACGCTGCGACTTCACCGGCAAGGGCGTGCAGACCGGCAACAACGTCAGTCACGCCAACAACAAGACGCGCCGGCGTTTCCTGCCCAACATTCAGACCACCTCGCTTCTGAGCGACGCGCTGAACGAGTCGATCCAGCTGCGCTTGAGCACGCGCGCGATCCGCACCATCGAGAAGCGCGGCGGCATCGACGCCTTCCTGCTGTCGACGCCGGATGCCAAGCTGGGCAAGAAGGCGCGCGATCTCAAGAAGCGCGTCAAGAAGGCAAGCAGCCAACAGGCCGCCGCCAACGCCTGAGTGCACCGGCAAGCCGATCGGACGAAGAGGCCCGCTCGTCGGGCCTTTCTCTTTTGCGCCGCTAGTCGATGGCCGGCGGCGGGCCCTCGAGCTCGAACATCACGAGCAGCGTGCGCTGCAGGATGTTGAAGTTGTCGTCCGACAGCAGATAGATGAGCGTTTCACCGCGCGCACCCCGGCGCGCGGCGATGCCCTCGAAGTTGTCGATCTGATAGGGCGGCCGCATTTCTGCCAGTTCCTCGCCGCGCAGCAGCGCGCCCGACTCTATGCTCTCGGTCGCGATGCGCCGCAGGCGAATGGCGAGCCCGGCCAACGGGCTGAAGCTGCGCTCCAGCACGATGACGTCGCCCTCGGGCAGGAGCGCGGCCCCGGTCGGCCGGAAGTCGCCCGCCCGTTCAAAGGCGAGCTTCGACCAGGCGGTTCCGTCCCAGATCCAGCCCCGAATGTGCGGCCCGGCGGCCAGGTTTTCGCTCAGCGCGAGGAGCCGGCCGTCCCGCAGTGCGATCATTGCTTCCAGCCCCGTGTTGTCCGGGGCCGCGGCCAGGCCGGGCGGTGACGGGAAGATCCGCGGCCGGCCGGGCGTCTCGTTCGTCGGCGCGGCGTACTGCCAGATGCGGTGCTCGTGCTCGAACCCGATCAGGAGCCTGTCGTCCGCGAGGCGGACCAGCGACTCGGCGTCGCGCGCCGCCTTGCGTTCCGGGCGGCGGCCGTCCGGTCCGACCAGGGATGACCAGCCAATCGGCGTGACACCGCTCAGGCGTCCGTCGCTGTAGTCGAGGCGCGCAGCCAGCCAGGCGCCTTCGTCGCCGACCGCCCAGAGCATCCGTCCGTCCGCCGACAACAGCATGTCCGACAGCCCGCCGAACGCCCGGTTCGGCGAGTCGAGGCGCAGGCCGCCGCGCCACAAGAGCGGGCCGACACGCTGGATGTCGGGCTTGTCCGCGTGCAGCGAGATGGCTGTGGTGCGCAATTCGAGCGGAGCGGTCTGCGCCGCGGCCCAGCGTGACGGGGCGTCGAGGCCGGCGAGCAGCGTCGCGAGCAGCAGAGCGGCGAGCGTGCGCGCCGGCATTCTGAGCGAGGTCATGGCTGCGGTCTCATTTGCTGCTTCGTGGTCCCTCGTTACTTCGCGATCCTTGGCCCCTCTGCCGGGCCCCGCGGCTTCGTTTTCCCGGCGTGGCGAGCCCCCCACTCACGATCGCGCGAGCGGGTCGCCCGACCGCGCCACAAGCCTATATCATGGTAAGCCTGAACGGCGAGGGGGCCTCGCTGCAAGGCACCCGCCGCCCCGCCTTCCCGTTAAAGCCGGATAGGAGACTCCGATGCCCGAACTTGCCCGTCGCGACCTCCTGCGTCAGATCGCCGTCAGCCCGGTCGGCGCGCCACTTGCAGGCTTTTCGCTTGCCGCGGTGCTGGCCGATCCACGCCTCGTCAGGGCTGCCGCCGAGGGCCTCGAGGAGGTTTCCATCACCACCGAGGACGGCCGCGAGGTCGGCGCCGTGCTGGCCGTGCCGGCACAGACACCGGCGCCGGCGGTCGTGCTGATCCACGAGTGGTGGGGCTTGAACGATCAGATCAAGGCGGTCGCCGCCGATCTAGCCAGGGAGGGCTATCTCGCCCTGGCCGTCGACCTCTACGGCGGCAAGGTGGCGGAGTCGCGCGAAACCGCGCGCAGCTACATGCAGGCCGTCGAAGCGGAAGCCGCGACCGATACCCTGGCCTCCTGGATCGCCTGGTTGCGTGATCACGACAAGAGCACGGGCAAGGCCGGCACCATCGGCTGGTGTTTCGGCGGCGGCTGGTCGCTCAATGCCTCGATCGCCGCGCCCGTGGATGCGACCGTGGTCTACTATGGCCGCGTCAACCAGCCGGCCGAGCGGCTGGCGCAGCTCGACGGGCCGGTGCTGGGCCACTTTGCGACCCAGGACAACTGGATCAACGAGGAAATGGTCGCGGGCTACGAAGCGGCCATGGCCGAGGCCGGAAAACCGGTCGAAACCCACTGGTACGAGGCCGACCACGCCTTCGCCAACCCGACCGGCGGGCGCTACGACGAAGATGATGCGGCAAAGGCTTGGCAGCGTACGCTGGCGTTCTTCGACGAGCACCTGAGGTCGTGACCGGCGATCCGGGACTCACGAGAGATCCCGGGCGGACAGCACGGATCGCCTGGACGGGAACAGCCGGTTGACCCGGCCCGAGGCGCGGAACGCCGCCCACAGGGCGCGCCAGCCGAAGGTGGCCGTCACCACCCGCTGGGCGCGGTCTGCGTAGCTTCCGCGCAGGGCCGCCGGGCCGCCCCGTTCGAAGAGCGCAAGGTGCTGGGCGCTGCCCACGAGAGCCAGGTGGGTAAAGGCCTGCGGAAAATTGCCGAGAAAGGCACCGGTCTCGGAATCGATTTCTTCCGAGTAGAGCCCCACGTCGTTGGCACAGGCGACCAAGTTCTCGAACAACTGGCGCGCCTCGTCTGCCCTGTCCAGGCATAGCAGGGCATCGACCAGCCAGAAGCTGCAGATCAGGAAGGCGCCCTCTTGGCCTTCCAGGCCGTCGTCGCCGCGATAGCGCTGAACATAGTCGCCGTGGCGCAGCTCGCTCTCGATCGCCGTGACCGTGCGCGACATGAGTTCGGCGTCGAGCGGAAAGCCGAGCATGGGCAGCAGCAAAAGCGCGGCATCGGTTCCGTCATGACCGTAGGCCTGGACGAGATGGCGACCGCTGGGGTCGCAGCCGCGCGTGATGATCTCTTCGGCCAGGGTCTGACGCAGGCGCGTCCAGTCCGGGCGCGGGCCGAGCAGGGCGATGGCGCGATCCAGCGCCACCCAGCTCATGACCTTGCCATGGACGTGATGTCGACGCGGGCCGCGCATCTCCCAAATGCCATGGTCCGGCTCCCGCCATTCGGCACATACCGCCTCCGCCAAGGCGCCGAGGAAGCGGCGCGCGGCACGCGGCAGACGGCCGCCCAGGCGCCGATAGAGAAGGGCCCAGTCGAGGAGCTCGCCGTAGATATCGATCTGCCGCTGCTCGAAGGCGCCGTTGCCGACGCGGACGGGACGGCTGCCGCAATAGCCGGCCAAGTGATCGAGCTGCTGCTCGGTCAATTCGGTCTCGCCGCCGACGCCGTACATGATCTGAAGTGCGTGAGGGCGAACCTGACAGCAGGTTGCCAGGAAGCGGCTGAACGACCGCGCCTCGCCGCTGTAACCCAATGCCGACAGCGCGTAGAGCATGAAGGCGGAATCGCGCAGCCAGCAGAAGCGATAGTCCCAGTTGCGCGTTCCGCCCAGGGATTCGGGTAGCGAGGTCGTCGGCGCCGCGACGATGGCGCCGCTCGGCGCATAGGTCAGCAGCTTCAAGGCAAGGGCGCTGCGCTCGACCGCCTCGCGATAGGGTCCGTCGTAGCGGCAATACTCGATCCATTCTTTCCAGAACGCCCGGGTGATGGCGAGCAACCGCTCCAAACGCCGGCTCTCGACGCCGGTTGCGAGCGGTGACGGCGTGACGGCGAGATGTCGGCTCTCTCCGGCGCTCAAGACCGCCTCACTCGTTGCCACGCCGTCGCGGATCTCGAATGACAGATCGTGATAAAGGGTGACGCCGCCGTCGCAGTCGATCCTGCCAGGACGCAGGGACAGCTCCGAGGAACGGCGGGCAAAGCCAGGCGTGGGGCGATAGCGAATCCGAACCGGGACTTCGCCAGCCTCGCAACTCACGAGGCGCACAAGCCACCCCGGCGCGTTGAGGCTGACGTAGTCGTGCGGACCGGCTCCCAGCCGCCGGCCGACCGGCATGAAGTCGGTCAGAGCGATACGGCCCGACTCGGACTCGATCTCGGTGCGAAGGATGTTCGTCCCGTTCAGATAGCGTCGGCTGCACGCCGTGCGCCCGCGGACGTCGGCCTCGAGGAAACCGCCGCGCGTCTCGTCGAGCAGGCGACAGAAAACGGGATCGGCATCGAAGCGCTGCAAACAGCACCAGTCGACCCGCCCGTCCCGCGCGACGAGGGCCGAGCCGTGGCAGTCCCCGATCAGCGCGTAATCGCGAATAGGGCGGCAGTTCTGCCGGTTCGCCGGAATGCCGCCAGCCTCGCGTCGGCCGGCGTCGTCAGCCTCGCCCATGAAAGCCCGGATAGAGCATCATGCCGCCGTCCACGTAAAGCGTCGTTCCCTGCACGTAGTCGGACGCATCCGAGGCGAGCCAGAGCGCGGCGCGGGCGACGTCCTCGACCTCGCCCACGCGTCCCGAGGGGATGAGCTCGAGCAGCCGGGCCTCGGCGTCCGGATCCTCCCAGGCGTCGCGATTGATGTCGGTCTTGATGGCGCCCGGCGCCAACGTGTTGACGCGAATGCCGTGGGGCGCAAGTTCCTGGGCCAGGCTCTTCGCCAGCATCTCGACGCCGCCCTTGGAGGCCGCATAGTTGGCGCGGCCGGCCCACGGGATGGACTGATGGACTGAACTTATGCAGATGATCTTGCCGCGCGCACGCGACGGCCGCGCGCCGCGATCCTCGCGCAAGAACTCGCGGACGGCGGCCCGGGCGCAGAGAAACTGGCCGGTCAGGTTGACGTCAAGAACCTGCTTCCAGTCGTCGAGCGCCATGTCCTTGACGGGCGCGTCGCGCTGCAGGCCGGCGTTGTTCACCAGGATGTCCAGGCTTCCGAAGCGCTCGACGGCCTCGGCGAACAAGGCTTCGACGTCGTTCTCCTGCGAGACGTCTGCACCGCGTTCGACGGCCGAACCGTCCGCGGCCGAGATTTTCCGCACCACCTCGGCAGCCGCCTCCGGATCGTCGAGGTGATTGACGACCACCGATGCGCCGGCCTCGCCGTAGGCGATGGCGATCGCGCGGCCGATGCCGCTGCTGGCGCCGGTCACCAGGGCCGTTAGTCCTTCCAGCGGGCGTGCGATGTCTCTTCTCCAGCGGGTCCGTGGGCTCTGCGTCCACACTAGCAACGCTGGAAGCGACCGCCCGTTCACATTGCCGTTAGGGAATCCGTCGAGTCGGTCGGCGGAGAGCGCATGGCGCCCCGCGAGAACGGGGCCTGCCGGCGTCGTCGGCGGCCGGAATTGCGACCGCCCGAATGCGCCACTCGTGCTTAGGCGCGAACGGCGCGCCGCCGCCTCGGGGCCTGCACCGGTTGCGGCGCCTCCTCGTCGAACAGCTCGGCCAGCTTGTTCATCACCGTGCCGCCGAGCTGTTCGGCATCGACGATTGTGACCGCGCGGCGGTAATAGCGGGTCACGTCGTGACCGATGCCGATCGCCAGCAGCTCGACCGGAGAGCGCGACTCGATGTAGCCGATCACCTCGCGCAGGTGGCGTTCGAGATAGTTGCCGGGATTCACCGAAAGTGTCGAATCGTCGACCGGCGCGCCGTCGGAGATCACCATCAGGATGCGCCGCTGCTCCGAGCGGGCGAGCAGACGATTGTGCGCCCAG
>CAZDBC010000035.1:0-14158 GCA_964503295.1 uncultured Kiloniellaceae bacterium
GCACCCCGGCGGCGCGTTCGATCGCCGCGGCGATCGCCTCGGCGCTCTCGACCTCGGTGCGCTTGATGTCGACGACGCCGAGGCCAAGGCCGATATCGGTGCGCAGGGCGCGAAAGGCGTAGAGCTCCTCGGCGGGGCGGTGCGCCATCTCCATCACGATGTGGTCGACCTTCAAGGCGTTCAGGAAATTCATCAGTCGGTCCCAGGTGCCCTGCTGCACCGACTGGCCGCCGTAGTTGCCGAAGCAAAGGTGGATCGCCGGTGTCGTCTTGACCGCCGAGAGCACGATGTTGACCGCTTCGGCGGCCCATTCCCACTCGTCGGGATGGCCGGGCAGGTTGGCCTCGTCGAGCTGGATCACATCGGCGTCGACCAGTGCGACCTGCTCGGCCAGCGCCTCGGCGATTGCCTTGGCGAGCTCGGGCAGGCTGCCGTAGTGGCGGTCGAGCAGGGTCTTGGCCAGCATGTGCGGGCCGGTGACGGTGAACTTGAACGGCCGGTTGGCCAGGGCCCTGGCGCGCCCGCAGGCGCCGGGCAGGTCGAGTGCGCCGCCGCCCACGGGCCCCTCCACCACGCCCGCGGGCTTGGCCCGGAAACGCATCTCCGGCTGGGCGCGGAAGTCGGCGATTTCCCGGAACGAGAGCTGCGTGCGAATGCCCGCGAGCGGCCGCACGAAGTACTCAATCATGCCGTTGGTCTCGGGATGATTGACGTCGAAGCGGTAGAGCTCGCCGTCGACCGTCAGGTCGATACCGGCGGCCTCCTGGGTGTGCAGCACGACCCGGGTCGCGTCGACCAGCCCCTGTTCGGTCGGATAGGCTGCCAACCAGTCGGGAATCGGGTAGGACCCGACGAGGGTCGTCTTGATCCGGGGTGCGGCCATCCGTCATCCTCCCTTGGTGTCGCCGGCGGCCCGCTTGACGCGCGGGCGTCGTCTGCCGGAGTATCTATCCGGTTACTTAATAGAGAGGGTGCCCGCATGTCCAGCAACCTCGTCGACGGCGCGCCCGCGCCGGCTGTTCCCGGCGCGCCGCCGCGCGGACTCCTCGCGCGCACCGGCTGGTTCGTGACCCGCAACTGGGTCGCCATCGCCGCGCATCTGGCGATCGTGCTCGCGTGGCAGCTCTGGGTCTCGCTCGGCGATGTGCCGAACTACGTCATGCCCAGCCCCCTGGCCACCGTCGAGTCGCTCTGGGAGGGCTACGACTGGATGCACAACACCCTGGTGACGGCGGCCGAGATCTTTACCGGCTACGGCGTCGCCGTCGTCTTCGGGGTCGGCGTCGCGCTGCTTTCGTCCTGGTCGCGCATGGTCGACCAGGCGGTCATGCCGCTGATGATCAGCCTCAACATGATCCCCAAGGTCGCGCTCGGGCCGCTGTTCATCGTCTGGTTTTCCTACGGCTTCACGCCCAACGTGCTGATCGTCTTCGCGATCTGCGTGCTGCCGATTCTGCTGACCACGGCGCGCGGCCTGAAGGAGGTCGAGCCCGACCTTCTCGACCTTGCCCATGCGCTCAAGGCTTCGCGCTGGCAGATCTTCCGCAAGATCCAGTTGCCGAGTTCGCTGCCCTACGTCTTCTCCGGCATGAAGGTGGCGACCGTGCTCGCCGTGGCCGGGGCCGTCGTCGGCGAGTTCATCGCCTCCGAGGAGGGCCTCGGCTACCTCATGCTGCAGGTCCAGGTCACCCTCGACACGGCGGCCATGTTCATGGCCGTGCTGATGATCACCCTGATCGGCGTGGTACTCTACGGCCTGGTGCTGCTCCTGGAGCACCTGACGATCTCGGCCGACACCCGCATCCCGGCCGGCTGATGGGTCCCGTTGCGCCCGAGGCGCCGCCGGCCGCCAGGCCGGGCCGCGATGCCGACCGGACGCGCGCACGCATCCTGGCCGCGGCGCGCGCGGCGTTTGCCGCGCGCGGCCTGGCCGGTGCGCGGGTCGATGCCATCGCCGCGGCCTCGGGCGCCAACAAGCGCATGCTCTACTACTACTTCGGCGACAAGGCGGGGCTGTTCCGCGCGGTCATCGAGCAGATCTACGAGGAGCTCTGCGCTGCGGTGGCGGAACTCGACCTCTCCACCAGCCCGGTTCAGGCGCTCGACCGCTACGTCGACTTCGTGTGGGACTACTACCGGGCCAATCCCGAGGCGATCACGATCCTCAACAGCGAGAACCTGCACGGCGCGCGCCACCTTGCCGCGTCGCAGCGGGTGCGCGAGATCGAGGCGCCCTTCATCGCCAAGCTCGAGGCCTTGTTGGACAAGGGCCGGCGCCGCGGCGCCTTCCGCCACGATCTCGACCCCGTCTTCCTGCATCTCACCGTGGTGTCGCTGGCCTACTTTTTTCTCGGCAACAGCGCCACTCTCTCGATCTTCTTCGACCGACGCCTCGACGGGCGCGAGATGCAGCAGCGCTGGCAGGCGCACATGCGCGACTGCGTGCACCGCATCGTCGCGCGCTGACGGGTCCTGACGCAGAGACCGTTGACGGCGCCCGGATCCGATGTAACTATGTGGTTAGTTACATCGCGGAGGACAGCCATGAAGACTTCGATCGCGTCCGCTTCGCCCCTCGCCGCGCAGGACTTCGAGCAGGCCTATCGTGCCGATGGCCACGTCACCGTGCCCGGGGTGTTCACGCGCGAGCGCATGGACGAGGCCATCGCCGAGGTCGAGCGCTGGGGCCGGGAAGTGGTCGAGCGGCTGTCGGACAAGGAACGCGCCTGGTACCTCGACCAGGGCGCGGCCATGAAGGGCGTTCTGCGCAAGCTCGACAACCCCCATGCCCAGCGGCCGTTCTTTCGCGAACTGGCCGCCGATCCCGACCTGGTCGCGCTTGTCGAGCGGCTCGCCGGCAAGGGCGTCTCGGTCTATTTCAGTCAGATCTTCTTCAAGCCGCCCCAGGGCGGCGGGCCCAAACCGGCGCACCAGGACAATTTCTACTTCGGGCCGAGCGACCCGGAGGGCGTGGTGACCGCCTGGATCGCGCTCGACGACGCCGACGAGGAGAACGGCTGCCTCCGTTACGGCCGGGCCAGCCACCGCGGGCCGATCCTGCCGCACGCCGCCCCGGCGGACCGGCCATACGATCTGCAGATCGCCGAGGAAGAGGTCGCCAAGCTCGACATGCGCCCGGCGCCCGTGCCCAAGGGCGGCGTGTCGTTCCATCACGGCGGCACCGTGCACCGCTCGGCCGACAACCGCTCGACCCGCTGGCGCCGGGCCTGCGCCTTGCACTACGTGCGCAACGATGTGATCTTCGAAAGCCCCGCGCTGCCCTACGATCAATCGCTGGTCCTGCGGATCACCTGAAGCGGGGGCCTGCCGAAGGGGGAGGGGATGAACCTGGTCGACCGGGCCGCAGCCGCGGACCTGCCTGAGCGCATCGAGAGCGTCGAGGCGCTCGAGGATGTCATGACCACGCCCGATGAGGGGCTGAGGCGCGACCTCGAGGCGGTCGAGGGCGACATCGTCGTGCTCGGCGCCGGCGGCAAGATGGGCCCGACCCTGTGCCGCCTCGCCAAGCGCGCCGCACCCGGCAAGCGCGTGCTGGCCGTTGCCCGCTTCAGCGATCAGGCCCTGCCCGACAAGCTCGCCGCGGCCGGTGTCGAGACCGTCGCCTGCGACCTGCTCGACCGGGAGGCGGTGGCCCGACTCCCCGAGGCGGCCAACGTGATCTACATGGCCGGGCGCAAGTTCGGCTCGACCGGATCGGAATCGCTGACCTGGGCCATGAACGCCCTGGTGCCTTCCCATGTCGCCGAGCGCTATCGGGACGCGCGCATCGTCGCGCTCTCGACCGGCTGCGTCTATCCCTTCGTGCCGGTCAGTCAGGGCGGGCCGAGCGAGGCGGTCGCGCCCAACCCGCCGCCCGGCGAATACGCCTGGTCGTGCCTCGCGCGCGAGCGGGTGTTCGAGCACTACTCGGCCGCGCTGGGCACTCCCGGCCGTCTGATCCGGCTCAACTATTCGATCGACATGCGTTACGGAGTGCTGCACGACGTGGCCACCCTGGTGCACGCCGGCGAGGCGGTCGACGTGACCATGGGCCATGCCAACGTGATCTGGCAGGGCGACGCCAACAGCCAGATCCTGCGTGCGCTGCGTCACGCGACGACGCCGACCTCGCCGCTCAACGTCACCGGGCCCGAGGTCGTCTCGGTGCGCGCCCTGGCCGAGGCCTTCGGCCGGCGCTTCGGCCGACCGGCGAGGATCGTCGGGCAGGAGGCGGAGACCGGCTGGCTCAACAACGCCGGACAGGCAGCGCGGCTGTTCGGCTATCCGCGAGTGCCGCTTGCCACCTTGATCGAGTGGCAGGCGGACTGGATCGCGCGCGGCATGCCCTCGCTCGGCAAGCCGACCGGCTTTCAGGTCAGGGATGGCAAGTTCTGAGGCGACGTCGGTCGAGCGGCTCGGGCTTGCCGATGTCGACGACTGCCTCGCGCTCTCCACGGAAGCCGGCTGGAATCAGGTGGCGGCCGACTGGCGGATCTTCTTCGATCAGGGCCTGGTCTGGGGCATTCGCGAGTCCGGCCGGGTCGCCGCGAGCGCTGCGCTGCTGCCCTATCCGCCGACGACCGCCTGGATCTCCATGGTGCTGACGGCCGGCTTCGCGCGCGGCCGCGGCTTCGCCACCCGCCTGATGGCCGAGGCCGTCGAGGAGGCGGCCCGGCGCGGCCTGGCGCCCCGGCTCGATGCCACGCCCCAAGGTGCACCGATCTACGCCCGGCTCGGCTTCGTGGCGCAGCGCGCGATCGAACGCTGGCGCAGGGCGGGACGCAGCCCGATCCCGGCCGCGGCGGACCCGCTGGACCCGGCGCTGATCGCGCGCGCGGGCGCGCTCGACGCCGCGGCAATGGGCTTCGAGCGCGGGGATGTGATCGCCGCATTGCTGACGCGCGGCCCGGCTTCGGTTGCCGGGGACGGCCTGGCCCTCGTGCGCGACGGCCGCACCGCCTGGCAGGTCGGCCCCGTTGTCGCCGGGAACGGGCGGCGGGCCGTCGAACTGCTGACCTCGGTCCTGCGGCGGCTCGACGAAGACGCAGCGGTCATTGTCGATGCCTGCGCCGATGCGCCCGAACTCGCCGTTTGGCTGGAGCGTGAAGGCTTTCGGCGCGAGCGTCCTTTCACCCGCATGGCCAAGGGCGACCCGCCCGAGGGCGAGCCGCGGCGACTGTTCGCCATTGCCGGGCCCGAGCTCGGCTGAGCGCGCCGCGCCACCGCCGCCCCGGCTCAGGCCGCCGGGCGGGGCCCGCCGATGATGACCGCGGCGCCGGCCAAACAGATCGCGGCACCGATGAGGTCCCAGCGGTCGGGCCGGACGCCTTCGACCGCCCACAGCCAGACCAGCGAGCTGGCGATGTAGACGCCGCCGTAGGCCGCGTAGGCGCGGCCGGCGGCGGTGCTCTCGACCAGCGTGAGGAGATAGGCGAACAGCGCGAGCGAGGCCATGCCCGGCAGCAGCCACCAGACCGGCTTGTCGAGCCTGAGCCAGGCCCAGAAGGCGAAGCAGCCGGCGATCTCGGCCAGGGCCGCGCCGAGGTAGGCGGCGATGGTCTGCATTGCGGACTTCCGGGTCGCCGATGGGTCCAGGCTGGACGAGGACGTGCACGGAGACAGACTATGCCGATCCGGCGCGAGCGGTCACGCCTGGTGCGACGACGGCGCGCAAGAAACGACAACGCCCGCCCGAAAATCGGGCGGGCGTCGCGCGAGCCAGCCTGCCGTCGTTGGCGGTCAGGGCATCTTGATCGAGGTGTCGAGGTGCTCGTTGGTATAGATCTCGGTGACGTCGAACGGCTGTTCGATGTCGAAATAGCTCTCGACGAGCTCGTAGTCGGACTGCATGCGATCCTCGTCAAAGTAGCCGAGGCCGACGGTGCGCGAGGTCTCGTCGGTCATGAGCTCGACGACCAGCGCCCAGTTCTGGAGCTCGTTTTCCTTCTTGAGACCAGTGTTGGCGTTGACCAGTGCCTCGACGCAGGGCTCCGGGTTGTCGACGCAGAAGCGGAAGGCCTTCTGAGTCACCTCGACGAAGGCGGCCACCGCCTCGGGGTTCTCCTCCAGAAACTCGCCGTTGATGAACAGCGAGTTTCCGTAGGGATTGATGCCGTGCTCCTTCCACGCGAAGAAGCCCATGTCGTCGCCGAGCTCGCGCTGGAAGATGTGGTGGATGTTGTAGAACGAGGTCGTGATGTCGATCGACCCGGCCTTCAGCGCGGCCAGCTTGGCGTTGGGCTGCACGTTGACCCACTTGACCGAATCCGGGTCGATGCCGACCGCCTTGGCCAGGGCCGGCCACATCGCGCGCGCGGCGTCCGAGGGCGGATTCCCGATGCGCTTGCCCGGGAAGTCCTGGATGCCCTCGATGCCCGATGACTTCAGCCAGTACATGCCGTAGGGCGAATTGGCGTAGACGTTCATCACCGCGACGATGTCGGCGCCCTTGCCCTTGGCGACCAGCGCGGTGCCCATGTCGGCGAGGCCGATGTCGGTCTGGCCGATGCCGGTACGCTGGGCGGCCGCCGCCGAGCCTTTGCCCTGCTCGATGTTGAGGTCGATGCCGGCGTCCTCGTACCAGCCTTCCTGCTGGGCGTAGTAGTAAGGCGCGTGGTCGCCGCCGGCGATCCAGTTAAGGACGAAATCGATCTCAGTCATTTCGGCGGCGCGAACGCTCGTTCCTGCAACGCTCGTTGCCAGGACGGCCGCCAAGGCCAGCATCCCTGTTCTCATGGTGTTCCCTCGCTGCGCTTGTTGTGCGTTCCGGTTGACGGCGCGCCGCCACCGCGTGATTGTAACCATCCGCTTACTTGAAACGGTGCCGCGCGATGGACAGTCCTGTCAAGCCGGATCACCTGGAGGCCGTGCCCGCGGCGGTGCAGAAGCGCGATCCGGAGCGCACCAAGCGCCGCATCATGGAGGCCGCCACCTACGAGTTCGCCCACAAGGGCCTGACCGGCGCGCGGATCGCCGACATCGCCGCGCGCGCCGGCACCAACAAGCGCATGCTGTACCACTATTACGGGGACAAGGAGGCGCTTTTCCTTGCGGTACTGGAGCAGGCCTATCGCGACATCCGCGCACGCGAGCGGGCGCTCGATCTGACCCATCTGCCGCCCGAGGAGGCGATGCGCCGCCTGGTCGAGACGACCTGGGACCACTACATCGAACATCCGGAATTCATTAGCCTATTGAACTCGGAGAACTTGCACGCGGCACGCCACCTGAAGCGCTCGACCCGCACCAAGGAGATGCATTCGCCCTTCGCCCGCCTGATTGCCGAGATCCTGCGCAAGGGCGAGGCCGACGGCGTGTTCCGGACCGGCGTCGACCCCATCGACCTCTACATCTCGATCGCGGGCCTCGGCTACTTCTACCTGTCGAACCGGCACACGCTCTCGTTCATCTTCGATCGCGATCTCGAGGCGCCGGAGCAGCTCGCGCGGCGGCGCGCCCACATGGTCGAGGTGGTGCTCGGCTATCTGCGGCCGCTGCGTCGGCGCGAGGCTTGACGCCGGCCTGCGGTCCGGCCCAAGATATAACCGAACGGTTACTTACAGGGGGCAGGCGGTGCAGTGGCAAGACATTCCCGACGCGAGCCGTGTCGCGCTGCGCCAGGGCGTCGTGATCCCTGCCCACCCTCTGGCCCTGACCGCGGGGCGGCGTCTGGACGAGCGGCGCCAGCGCGCCCTGACGCGCTATTACCTGGATGCCGGTGCCGGCGGTCTGGCGATCGGCGTCCACACCACGCAGTTCGCGATTCGCGAGGCCGGGCTCTACGAAGCTGTGCTGCGGACTGCGGCCGAGACCGCGGGCGACTGGTGCGATCGCCCGCTCATCATGATCGCCGGGGCGGTCGGGCCGACCGCGCAGGCCCGGCGGGAAGCCGCGATCGCGCGCGATCTCGGCTACCATGCCGTCTTGCTGTCGCTGGCCGCCCTGCGCGATGCCTCCGAGGACGAGCTGATCGAGCACTGCCGGGCCGTCGCCGCCGAGATGCCGCTGGTCGGCTTCTACCTGCAGCGCGCGGTCGGCGGGCGCGACCTGCCGGCCAGCTTCTGGCGCCGCTTCGCCGAGCTCGACAACGTGGTCGCCATCAAGATCGCGCCGTTCGACCGCTATCGCACCATCGACGTCGTGCGCGGCGTGGTCGAGGCCGGCGCCGAGGATCGCGTCACCCTCTACACCGGCAACGACGACCATATCCTGCTCGACCTGCTGACGCCCTACCGGATGCGCCGCGGCGACGACGAGGTCACGCTGCGCGTTCGCGGCGGCCTGCTCGGCCAGTGGTCGGTGTGGACGCAGCGCGCCGTCGAGCTGCTGGGGCGGGCGCAGGAAGCGGCCGAGGCCGGCAGCGTTCCCGAGAAGCTCTTGACCCTGGACGCGCAATTGACCGACGCCAACGGCGCCCTGTTCGATGTGCGCAACGACTTCGCCGGCTGCATCGCCGGCTGCCACGAGATCCTGCGCCGGCAGGGACTGCTCGAGACTCTCGTCCTCCTCGATCCCGACGAAGGCCTTGGCCCCGGACAGGCGGCGGAGATCGACCGCGTCTGCGCGGCCTATCCGCACCTGGCCGACGACGACTTCGTCGCGGCCAATCGCGAGCGGTGGCTGGCATGAGCGAGGCGCGGGCGCAGGCGGCCGCGGGACGGCCGTTCATCCGCTTGGAGGCGGTCAAGAAGGTCTATCGCACCGGCGGCCAGGAGTTTCTGGCCGTTTCCGACGCCACCATGGATATCGCCGAGGGCGAGCTCGTCTCGCTGGTCGGCCCCTCCGGCTGCGGCAAGACGACCATCTTGAAGATTCTCGCCGACCTGCACGGCTACGACGGCGGCAAGGTCGAGATCGGCGACGACGAGCGGCCCTTCACGCCGGGCCGGGACGTCGGGATGGTGTTCCAGCAGCCGCTGCTGCTCAAATGGCGCAACGTGATCGATAACGTCCTGCTGCCGGCGGAAATCCTCGGCCTGCCTATGGCAAAGGCGCGAACGCGCGCGCGTGATCTGCTCGAACTGGTCGGCCTTGCCGGCTTCGAGGAGAAGCGGCCGTACGAACTTTCAGGCGGCATGCAGCAGCGTGCGGCCATCGCGCGCGCTCTGGTGCACGACCCGAAACTCATCCTGATGGACGAGCCCTTCGGCGCGCTCGACGCGCTGACCCGCGAGCGCATGAACCTGGAGTTGCTGCGCATCTGGCAGGAAAGCGGCAAGACGATCGTGTTCGTCACCCATTCGATCCAGGAAGCGGTCCTGATGGGGTCGCACTGCGCGGTGCTTACTTCGGGTCCGGCGCGCATGGCCGACTACTTCGCGATCGATCTGCCCTACCCCCGGCGGCTCGACATGCGGCAGTCGCCCGAGTTCGGCCGCTACGCGCAACGCATCTACGAACTGCTCGGAATGGAGTAAGGACCGAATGGCACAGCGGTCGATCGGCATCATCATGCACGGCGTCACCGGGCGCATGGGGATGAACCAGCATCTCCTGCGCTCGATCCTGGCCATTCGAGATCAGGGCGGCGTGTCCCTTTCCAATGGCGATCGGCTGATGCCCGAGCCGCTGATCGTCGGCCGCAACGCGGAGAAGATCGAGGAACTGGCGCGGCGCTGCGGCCTCCAGCGCTGGACCACAGACCTCGATGCCGCGCTTGCGGAAGAGGACTATCCCGTCTTTTTCGATGCCGGCACGACGCAGATGCGCAGCGGCCTGTTGACGCGCGCCATCGAGGCCGGCAAGCACGTCTATTGCGAAAAGCCGATCGCGGACAAGCTGGACGATGCCCTGGCCGTCGCCCGGCTGGCCGAGCGCAAGGGCATCAAGCACGGCGTCGTGCAGGACAAGCTGTTCCTGCCCGGCCTGCTCAAGATGAAGCGGCTCAAGGAGGCCGACTTCTTCGGCCGCCTGCTCTCGGTGCGCGGCGAGTTCGGCTATTGGGTGTTCGAAGGGGACCTGGAACCGGCCCAGCGGCCGAGCTGGAACTACAAGACCGCCGAGGGCGGCGGCATCATTCTCGACATGCTGTGCCACTGGCGTTACGTGCTGGACAACCTGTTCGGCGCGGTGCGCAGCGTCTCCTGCCTCGGCGCAGTCCACATCCCCGAGCGCTGGGACGAGCAGGGGAGGCGCTACGACGCCGACGCCGACGACGCGGCCTATGCCACCTTCGAGCTGGAAGGCGGCGTGATCGCTCACCTGAACTCCTCCTGGTGCGTGCGGGTGCGGCGCGACGATCTGGTCACCTTTCAGGCCGACGGCGTGCGCGGCTCGGCCATGGCCGGGCTGACGCGCTGCTGGACCCAGGACCGGGTCAACACGCCCAAGCCGGTGTGGAACCCGGACGAGCCGCAGACCCACGACTTCTTCGCCGACTGGGCCGAGGTGCCCGACCGCGGCCCGAACGAGAACGGCTTCAAGCTGCAATGGGAGCTGTTCCTGCGCCACGTCGCGGAGGACGGCCCCTGGCAGCACGGTCTGCTCGAGGGCGCCAAGGGCGTCCAACTCGCCGAACTGGGGCTCGAGAGCTGGCGGCAGCGCCGCTGGCTCGACGTGCCCGCGCTGACGCTGTGAGGCGCGCGCGATGGCCGAAGTGACCCTGCCGACGAACGACGGCCGTACGGAGCGCTATCGCACCTCCGCGCCGCGCGACTTTCCCGCGCGCCAGACGGCCGAGTTCAACCGGGTCGCCTTTGCCGCCGCCCATGTCGTCGCCGACCCGCTGGCCGAGGCCGATCCCTGGCTCGACGCCGCCGTCGACTGGGAGCGCACCATCGCCTTCCGCCGGCGGCTCTGGGATCTGAAGCTCGGCGTCGCCGAGGCCATGGACACGGCCCAGCGCGGCATGGGGCTCGACTGGTCGACCGCGCTCGAGTTGATCCGGCGCTCGGTGGAGGCTGCGCGCGACCATCCGCACGGGCTGGTCTTCTGCGGCGCCGGGACCGACCATCTGGCGCTGTCGCCCGACCTCGCGCTCGACCAGGTGACGGCGGCCTACGAGGAGCAGATCTCTGCGATCGAGGCCGTCGGCGGACGCGTCATCGTGATGGCGAGCCGGGCGCTCGCCGCCTGTGCGAAAGGACCCGAGGATTACGCGCGGGTCTACGGAAAGGTGCTGGCGCAGGTTCGCGAGCCGGTCATCATCCACTGGCTGGGCGAGATGTTCGATCCGGCGCTGGCCGGCTATTGGGGGCGGCAGGGCCACGAGGCGGCCATGGAGGTCTGCCTCCAGATCCTGGCGGACAACGCGGCCAAGGTCGACGGCATCAAGATCTCGCTGTTGTCGAAAGAAAAGGAGATCGCGATGCGCCGGCGGCTGCCGGCCGGCGTGCGCATGTACACCGGGGACGACTTCAACTACGCCGAACTGATCGACGGCGACGAGGCCGGGCATTCCGACGCCCTGCTCGGCATCTTCGATGCCATCGCGCCGGCCGCTTCGGCCGCCCTGGCGGCACTCGCGCAGGGCGACCGCGCCGCATTCCACGAGATCCTGACGCCGACGGTGCCGCTGTCGCGGCACATCTTCAAGGCGCCGACGCGCTTCTACAAAACCGGTATCGTGTTTCTCGCCTGGTTGAACGGTCTGCAAGACCACTTCACCATGGTGGGCGGCCAGGAGAGCGCGCGCTCGACGCGCCACCTGGCCGAGCTGTTTCGCCTGGCCGATCGGGCCGGCCTGTTGCGTGACCCGGATCTCGCCTGCCATCGCATGAAGACGCTGATGGAGGTCCGGGGCGTCGTGTAGCGGACAAAGAACCACAACCCCAACCGCGATTTTTGAGGGAGGACTGCAATGAAACTCTTCTTAGCCGCCGTCGCCGGTGCCGTTCTGGCAACGGCTCCGGCTGTCGCCGCCGACTATCCCTGGAAGCCGGAAAAGCCCATCACCATCATCGTGCCCTGGGGCGCCGGCGGGGCGACCGACCAGGTCACGCGCGTGACCGCGGGCGTGCTCGAGGACGAGCTCGGCCAGAAGGTGGTCGTCGTCAACCAGCCCGGCGCGTCCGGTTCGATCGGCAAGAAGAACGCCTGGGAGGCGCCGCGCGACGGCTACACCTGGGCGGCCGGCGCGCCCAAGCAGCTCGGCACCTACAAGCTGCTCGGGCAGTGGGACACCTGGATCGACGACTGGTACCTCTACAACACCGTGACCAACGTGCCCCTGGTGTCGGTGAACCCGGACGCGCCCTACAAGACGATGGGCGACTTTCTGCAGGCCATGAAGGACGGCGAGGTGGTGGTCGCGACCGCCGGCGCCGGCTCGTCGGGCCATGCCGCGGCCGAGGCGCTCAAGGGCGCGATCGGCGGCGACTACAAGCACGTCACCTACGACGGCGGCAACCCCGCGGTCGTCGCGACGGTCGCCGGCGAGGCCGAGTCGACCACGCAGCTCGCCTCCGAACAGGCCGAGATGGTCCGCGCCGGCCGCCTGCGTCCGCTCGCCGTGCTCGCCGACCAGGAGCTGGAGATCGAGGGCTACGGCAAGATTCCGCCCGTGACGCAGTTCATGGAAGAAGACCTGCCGATCCTCTCGACGGCCTTCGGCATCTTCATTCCCAAGGAGGGGACACCGCCCGAGGTGATCGAGACCTTCAACATGATCTGGGAGCAGAAGATCCCGAACAGCGAGAAGCTGAAGGCCTACGCCTTGGAGAAGGGCGCGCTCTTCACGCCGGCCCATGGCGAGGCGGCCCGCGACAAGGTCTGGCCGGAGGTGCAGGCGGACGCCTGGTCGTTCCACGCCGCGGGACGCACGACGATGTCGCCCGAAGAGCTCGGCATTCCGAAGCCGTGACGTTCCCGTCCGGCGTTCCGGAGTGGGGCTGACGTGCCGGCCGGCCGCCGCGCGGACTTCTGGTTCTCGATCGGCCTGACCGCCTTTGCGGTCGCGGTTGCGGTCGAGTCCTGGCGGATGCCGCGGCTCCAGGAGCTGGGCGTCCACCCGATGAGCGCACCGGGCCTGACGCCCGGGCTCATCGGGCTCGTCCTGGTTCTGCTGGGTCTGGCTCTGCTGTTCCGGAGCCTGCGGGCGCGCCCCAGGCCGGAGGATGAGCCGGCGCCGGCGGTCGATCCGTCGGGGCCGCGCCGCCTGCTGGTCACGCTGGCGCTCTGTCTGGTCTATGCGCTCGGCCTGGTCGGCACTTTGCCGTTCCTCTGGGCGACGGGGCTGTTCGTTTTCGCGTTCGTCGCCAGTTTCAGCTTCGAGCGGTCGCGGCCGCTGCGCTCTCTGGCGTCGGCCGGTGCCATGGCCGTGGCCGTCGCCGTCTCCGTGACTCTGCTGTTCGAGCAGGTCTTCCTCGTGCGCCTGCCGTGAGGTCGGCCGGTGGAGGGGCTCGGCCATTTCGTTTCGGCGCTCGCGCAGTTCGCGCAGCCGGGCAGCCTGTTCAGCGTGGCCTGGGCGACCCTGCTCGGCATGACGGTCGGCATGCTTCCCGGCCTGACCGCCACGCTCGGAGTGGCGCTGCTGACCACCCTGACGTTCCGCATGGCCGCCGGCGACGCCCTGCTGATTCTCATCTGCATGTACGTCGGCGCGATTTACGGCGGCAGTCGTTCCGCGATTCTGCTCAACATACCTGGGACGCCCGCCAACGCGGCGTCCTCGCTCGACGGCTTTCCGCTCGCCCGTTCGGGCCGGGCCGGCGAGGCCCTGGGCACGGCGACGGTGGGCTCCTTCTTCGGCGGACTGATTGGCATGGTTCTGCTGATCTTCCTGGCGCCGCAGCTCGCCGAGGTCGGCCTGCGCTTCCAGTCGACCGAATTCTTCTGGCTGGCCGTCTTCGGCGTGGTCATCTCGGGGCGCATCACAGCCATCGACGACCCGATCAAAGGCTGGATCGCCGGCTTCCTCGGCCTGCTCGTCGCGCAGGTCGGGCAGGAGGGCATCCACGCCTATCAGCGCTTCTCCTACGGTTCGACGGACCTGGCCGGCGGTCTCGGACTGCTGCCCGCGCTGGTCGGCGCCTTCGGCTTCGCCGAAGTGCTTTCGGTCATGAAGCAGCCGACGTACCGGACGGTGCGCGAGGCCGGCGGTCGGATCCTGCCGGCCATCGGCGAGCTGATCGGGCGCTGGTGGACCATCCTGCGCTCGGGGCTGTGCGGCACGGTGATGGGTATTATTCCGGGCGTCGGCGAGGACATGGGCGCCTGGGTG
>CAZDBC010000036.1:0-14130 GCA_964503295.1 uncultured Kiloniellaceae bacterium
TCGGCTTCCCGCACGACATCAAGGGCCAGGGCATCTACGCCTACGTCACCCTGAAGGCCGGCGAAGAGCCGAGCGACGCACTGCGCAAGGAACTGGTGCAGTGGGTGCGCAAGGAGATCGGGCCGATCGCCACGCCCGACGTGATCCAGTGGGCGCCCGGCCTGCCCAAGACCCGCTCGGGCAAGATCATGCGCCGCATCCTGCGCAAGATCGCGGAGAACGACTTCGGCAGCCTGGGCGACACCTCGACCCTGGCCGACCCCGGGGTGGTCGAGGACCTGATCGAGAACCGGCCGAGCGCCTGATTGCACTGCGTTTTCCTCTCCCGCAAAGCGGGGGAGGGCGCAGCAAACCTCCCCCGTCCCGGGGGCGGTCGACCGGCGCAAGCCGGGCGGGTGGGGGTGACGCAGCCGGCTCGCCCGCGCCGTGACGCTTGCGACCTGCCGGCCCCGGCGAGCGCGACGCACGACCCCCTCCCCGGCCCGCCCCCGCAAAGCGGGGGCGGGAGAAAGCTCATCCCTCCAGCGCCCAGGCCAGACGCTCGACGGCGCGCGCGATGGCCGGCGCATCGAAGGCGGCATAGCCGAACAGCAGTCCCTGACCCTGCGGCCCCGGCGGCGCACGGTAGTAGCCGGACAGCGCCGCCAGGGTGACGCCCGCGCCGGCGGCGCGCGCGGCGACCGCCCGGTCGTCGAGCCGCCCGGCGAGCGCCGGACCGAGACGCGCCACCAGATGCAAACCGGCCGGATCCGGCGCCAGGTCGAGGGCGCCGGCCAGGCGCCGGCCGGCGTGATGCAGCAGCGCCTGCTGACGCTCGGCATAGAGCGCGCGCATGCGCCGCACGTGCGCAGCGAAGTGCCCCTCCTCGATGAAGGCGGCGAGCGCCGGCTGGGTGACCAGCGAGGGGTGGTCGTCGATGCGGGCGCGGGCGAGCGGCTCGACGAGCTGCGGCGGCACCACGACATAGCCGAGCCTGAGGGCGGGAAAGAGGATCTTGGAGAAGGTGCCGAGGTAGATCACCTGGCTGCGCCCGTCGAAGCCGGGGCCGTCGAGGCCCTGGAGCGCGGCCAGCGGCCGGCCGGCGTAGCGGAACTCGCTGTCGTAGTCGTCCTCCAGAATCCAGGCGCCCGCCTCGCGCGCCCAGGCGAGCAGCTCGAGCCGGCGCGCCAGCGACATGGTCACGCCGAGCGGGTACTGGTGCGAAGGCGTGACCGCGACCACGCGCGCGTCGGCCGCGCGCGCCCGGCCGGCCGCCACCGAAAGGCCCTCGGCGTCGAGCGGAACCGGCACCGCCTCGGCGCCGGCGGCGCGCAGCGGCCCGTCGAAGCCGGCGTAGCCCGGCTCCTCGAGCCAAACCCGGTCGCCGGGGTCGAGCAGCAGGCGCAGCATGAGGTCGAGCCCCTGCTGCGCGCCGGCGGTGATCAGCACCTGCTCGGGGGCGCAGTCGAGTGCGCGCACCCGGCGCAGGTAGTCGGCGATCAGGCGCCTGAGGCCGGCATGGCCGCCAGGCGCGCCGTGGCGCAGATTGGCGGCCGGCGGATGGCGCCAGCAGCGCGCCAGCAGGCGGCTCCAGACGTCGAAGGGAAAGAACGCCGTGTCGGGCACGCCGACCAGGAACGGCCGCAAGGGCCCGCGCGCCGGCGGGCGCCCCTCGGCAAGGCGCGCGCCGCGCCGCGACAGGCCGGGAACGGGCACCGGCGACGCCGCGGGCGATGCCGCGGCGCGCGCCGGCGCCGGCGCGGCGGCCAGGAGCTGTTCCGGCAGTACCGGGGAGACGTAGGTGCCCGACCCGGCCCGGCCCTCGAGATAGCCCTCCGACAGGAGTTGCTCGAAAGCGGCCAGCACGGTGTTGCGCGAGCAGCCGAGCTCGCGCGCCAGCGCCCGGCTGGAAGGCAGGCGCAGGCCCGGTGCCAGGCGTCCGCGCAGCACCGCCTCGCGCAACTGGCCGTAAAGCTGGCGATGCAGCGGCTGGCCGCCCTCGGGCTCCAGGGCGAGCGCGAGCAGCGGCGCGGACAGGGCCTCGCGGGCCATGGCGACTCCCGCCTTGAGGGAAAACTGGTTCCACGACTTAGGCGGATTCGCCGCGGTCGCGCAACCGCTCCGGCCGCAGGCCCACCGGGTCGCTTGCGTCGCCGTCGGGGCAGCCCTGCCCGATTGAGCGTTGCCGCCGACGTCGCTTGGCACCACTGTGCCGGCGCCATGACCGCGACCACCAGCCAGCAGAGGACCCGCCGTACGCCCGCCAGCCTCGCCATGCCGGCGGTCTTCGTCTTCCTGTGGAGCACCGGTTTCATCGGCGCCAAGCTCGGCCTGCCCTACGCCGAGCCCATGACCTTCCTGGCCCTGCGTTTCGCCATCGTGGCCGCCCTGCTGCTGCCCGTGGCGCTGATCATGGGCGCGCCCTGGCCGAAGAGCTGGCGCGAGGTCGGCCACATCGCGGTGATGGGGCTGCTGATGCACGGCCTCTACCTCGGCGCCGTCTTCGCCTCGATCCATTTCGGCGTCGAGGCGGGCGTCTCGGCGCTGATCGTCAGCCTGCAGCCGCTGCTGGTCGCGGTCGCCGCCGGGCCGTTCCTCGGCGAGCGCATCCGCGTGCTGCAGTGGCTCGGCCTCGTCCTCGGCGTCGCCGGCGTGATGCTGGTGGTCTGGCAGAAGCTGGCCCAGGGCGTCGGCACGCCTTTCGGCATGGCGCTGTCGGTCGTCGGCCTGGTCGCGCTCGCCGCCGGCACCCTCTACCAGAAGCGCTTTGGCGGCGCGATGGACCTGCGCAGCGGCAACGTCATCCAGTACCTGGCGGCGGCGGCCTTCTGCGGCCTGCTCGCCCTCGCCTTCGAGGAGCGCGAGATCGTCTGGAGCGGCGCGTTCGTCTTCGCGCTCGCCTGGCTGATAGTGGTGCTGTCGCTGGGCGCGATCAGCCTGCTCTACCTGATGATCCGGCGCGGCGCCGCCTCGCGCGTCTCCAGCCTGTTCTTCCTGGTGCCGCCGGTGACCGCGCTTATCGCCTACCTGCTGTTCGGCGAGACCTTCGGCGCCCTCGGCCTCGCCGGCCTCGCCGTCGCCTCGGCCGGCGTCGCGCTGGTCAACCTGAAGCGGTAGGAAAGCACTCGACGGGAGGCGCCTCCTTGGCCTATGCTTAGGCATATGCAAATGAGGTGCGGCGGTGGGTGATACGCGAGAAGTCCGGCTCTTCCGCAACGGACGCAACCAAGCGGTGCGCATTCCGCGCGAGTTCGAGCTGCCCGGAGACGAGGCCGTGATGCGCAAAGAGGGCGATCGCCTGATCATCGAGCCGGCGCCGCCGCGGTCGCTGCTCGCCCTGCTCGCGCGCCTCGAACCGATCGAGGAGAATTTCGCGCCGATCGAAGAACCCCCGCTCGATCCCGTCGAATTGTGAGGCGCTACCTGCTCGACACCAACGTCCTGTCGCATCTGGTGCGCCAGCCCCAGGGACGGGTCACCGAGCGCATCGCCGAAGTCGGCGAAGACGCCGTCTGCACCAGCATCGTCGTCGCCGCCGAGCTGCGCTACGGCGCCGAGAAGCGCGGCTCCCCGCGCCTCAGCGCCCAGCTCGACAAGATACTCTCGGTTGTCGAGGTGCTGCCGCTCGAAGCGCCCTGCGATGCCGTCTACGGCCGCCTGCGCGCCGACCTGGAACGGAGCGGCCGGCCGATCGGCGGCAACGACCTCCTGATTGCAGCACAGACCCTCTTTCTAGGACTGACCCTG
The DNA here is from genome assembly GCA_964503295.1 of uncultured Kiloniellaceae bacterium. Taxonomy (GTDB): domain Bacteria; phylum Pseudomonadota; class Alphaproteobacteria; order Kiloniellales; family Kiloniellaceae; genus CAZDBC01. The sequence continues at coordinate 3,727 of CAZDBC010000036.1, forward strand.
GTTTCCGACAACATGCGGGAGTTCGCCCGGATCGACGGATTGGCCTGCGAGAACTGGCTGCGCTGAACGGGGGCCAGCCGCTCGCGTGAGAGGTTCACGCAAGCGTCGTGCTTCGACACGCTCGGCCCGAGGCGGCCGGACCGGAGCCCCGGACATACCCGCGCGCGCTCAGAAGTCGCTGCAGATGCCGTTGCGCTCCCAGTCGCCGTAGCGCGTCGGCTCGGGGCCGCTCGGCCCGCCGATCTCCTTGGGCAGATTGGCCTTGTCCGGCTCGGCCTTGGGATCACGCTTGTCGGCCTCGCGATCGGGGCCGGGCCGGGCAGCCGTCGCCTCAGGCCGGTCGCGCCCGTGCGGGCGGGTCGGTGCGGTCGGCAGATCGCGCAGACCGGAACGCGCGGGCGCCGGGCGGTGGACCTTGAACTTCTCGCTCATGGGTTTGATATGGCATGGACGCGCGCTGGCGCCAAGCGACCGAAGCGCGCAGCCGATCGCCTCGCGCGCTTGATTCGCGGGCCCGGCCCCCTACCTCTAAGTCACTCTTTTGGCGAAATGATCGCGAGGACGAGCGGTTCATGAACACGCTGCGCACCGGGCTCCTGCTGGCCGCCATGACCGGCCTGTTCCTGGCCGTCGGCTACCTGCTGGGCGGCACGGGCGGCATGGCGATTGCCTTCGGCGTGGCGCTGGCCATGAACCTCTTTTCCTACTGGAACGCCGACAAGATCGTGCTGCGCATGCACGGCGCGCGCGAGGTCGACCGCAACTCGGCGCCCGGTCTCTACGGCATCGTCGCGCAACTCGCCGACAACGCCGGCCTGCCGATGCCGCGCGTCTACGTGATCGAGAACGACCAGCCCAATGCCTTCGCGACAGGGCGCAACCCGGAAAACGCGGCGGTTGCCGCGACCACCGGCCTGCTGCGCCGCCTGAGCCACGAGGAAATCGCCGGCGTCATGGCGCACGAGCTGGCGCACGTGAAGAACCGCGACACCCTGATCATGACGATCACCGCGACCATCGCCGGCGCCATCTCGATGCTCGCCAACTTCGCCCTCTTCTTCGGCGGCAGCCGCAACAATCCGCTCGGGCTGATCGGCACCCTGGCGCTCATGATCCTGGCGCCGCTCGCCGCCATGCTGGTGCAGATGGCGATCTCGCGCGCCCGCGAGTACGGCGCCGACCGCGGCGGTGCCGAGATCTGCGGCCGGCCGCTGTGGCTGGCAAGTGCCCTGGAGAAGATCGAGCGCTTTGCCAGGCGCATCGACAATGTCGCCGCCGAGCGCAACCCGGCAACGGCGCACATGTTCATCATCAACCCGCTGCACGCCCACAAGGTCGACGGCCTCTTCACCACCCATCCGCCGACCAGTGAGCGCGTCGCGCGGCTGCGCGCGCTGGCCGCCGAGATGGGCCAGGGCGCGCGCCCCTGGGGCTGAGTCGCGGCCGGCTTCCCGCCCCCTGTGCGAAAGCGATTTGCGTCCGCATGCGCGGGTGCTAAATGACGGCCATGCCCGCATCCGACACCAAGCCGCGCGGCTCCGCGTCACAGGATGCCGGCGCACGCGAACCCGGCATCGGTTCGCGCCGGGCCGCGCTCGCCGTACTGCAGGCGGTGCTGCGCGCGCGCCGGCCGCTCGACGAGGCGCTGAGCGCCCGCCGCGAGCTGATCGCCCTGTCGCCGCGTGACCGTGCCTTCGCGCGCCTGCTGGTCGCGACGGTCCTGCGGCGCCTCGGCCAGATCGACGTCTTGCTGGGCGATCTGCTCGACCGGCCGCTGAAGGCGCGGCACGAGGCGGTGACCGACATCCTGCGTCTGGGCGCGGCGCAGATTCTCTTCCTCGGGACGCCGGCGCATGCCGCAGTCGGTGCAACCGTCGAGCTGGCACGCGGACCCCGCCTGGTCGGCCAGCGCGGCCTGGTCAATGCCGTCCTGCGACGCATGGCGCGCGAGGGCGCGGCCCTGCTCGAGGGGCAGGACGCCGCCCGGCTCAACACCCCCGACTGGCTGTGGCAGGCGCTGACCGCCGCCTATGGCGAGGCGACGGCGCGTGCCATCGCCGAACTCCATCTCGCCGATCCGCCGCTCGACCTGACCCTGCGAAATCCGCAGGAAGCCGCCGACTGGGCCGAGCGCCTGGGCGCCCGCCTGCTGCCGACCGGATCACTGCGGCTGCCGCCGGGCAGCGGCGCGATCGAGCGCCTGGCCGGCTACGACGCCGGCGCCTGGTGGGTCCAGGACGCAGCAGCGGCACTGCCCGCCAGACTGTTCGGGCCAGTTGCCGGCAAAAGCGTGTTCGATCTCTGCGCGGCGCCCGGCGGCAAGACCGCCCAGCTCGCCGCGGCCGGCGCCCGCGTCACCGCGATCGACTTCTCGCCCGGGCGTCAGAGCCGCCTCGACAACAACCTGCTCCGGCTCGGCCTGGCCGCGGCCACGGTCGCCGCCGACGCCACCACCTGGCGCCCCGAGGCGCCGGCCGAAGCGGTGCTGCTCGATGCGCCCTGCAGCGCGACCGGCACGCTGCGCCGCCATCCCGACGTCGCCCGGCTCAAGGGACCGGACGACCTCCCGGGCCTGACCGCGCTGCAGGACCGCCTGCTCCAGGCGGCATCGGCGATGACCGCGCCGGGCGGACTGCTGGTCTACGCGGTGTGCTCCCTGCTGCCCGAGGAAGGGCCGGCACGCATCGCCGCCCTGATCGAGAGCGGCGCGCCCTTCGCCCGGGAACCGATCGCGCCCGAGGAGATCGGCGGCCTGGCCGAGATCGTCACCCCCGAGGGCGACCTGCGCAGCCTGCCCTGCCACTTGGCAGACCTCGGCGGCCTCGACGGCTTCTACGCCTGCCGCCTGCGCCGCACGGGCTGAAGCGGACGTGCCGGCGGGCGGCTCGCTTGCTCCGACTCGGGTCTGCTGATACCTAGATCGTCATGCAGCAGCCCACCCGCATCGCGCCCTCGATCCTGTCCAGCGACTTCGCGCGTCTCGGCGAGGACGTCCGCGCGATCACCGCGGCCGGCGCCGACTGGATCCACGTCGACGTCATGGACGGGCACTTCGTGCCCAACCTCACGATCGGCCCGGCGGTGGTCAAGGCGCTGCGCCCGCACAGCGACCGGCCGTTCGACGTGCACCTCATGATCGCGCCGGCCGATCCCTACATCGAGGCCTTCGCCGAAGCCGGCGCCGACATCATCACCGTGCATCCGGAGGCGGGCCCGCATTTGCACCGCACCCTCCAGCTCATCCGCGCGCTCGGCAAGCAGGCCGGCGTCGCGCTCAACCCGGCGACACCGGTCTCGGCGGTCGAGGACGTGCTCGATGCGCTCGACCTGATCCTGGTCATGTCGGTCAATCCGGGCTTCGGCGGCCAGTCGCTGATTCCGGGCGCGCTCGACAAGCTGTCCCGCCTGCGCCGCATGATCGACGACAGCGGCCGCGCCATCGCGCTCGAGGTCGACGGCGGCATCAATTTCGAGACCGCCCCCATGGCGGTCGCCGCCGGCGCCGACGTGCTGGTGGCCGGGACCGCCAGCTTCCAGGGCGGCGCCGCCGCCTACGCCGACAACATCGCGCGCCTGCGCGGCGACCCGGCGCCGGTGGCCCGGCTGTCGCGCGCCTGAGCGCGGCGCCCGCCGGCCCGGTCCGCCAAGGCACCCCGGAGCCCATGGCGAAACCCCGGAGCGAAATCGCGGACCAACGGCAGCCGGCGCCTCACCGCGGCGCGGGCCGACCGTCCGATTCGACCAGAATGCATGAGGAGGCCGCCAGCGACCTCCTGACTGCGCCCGCGGCGCGGCCGGCACAACCCGCCGCGCCATCCGCGCCGCGCGCCGGCGGCCCGAACTGGCGCGAACGCTGGACAAGCTGGCGTCACCTGCCGGCGGAACGGCGCTGGTCGCGCGCGGCCTACTGGCTGCGCCGGCCGCTGTTCATGCTGCCGGGCTACGGCCGGCTGCTCGACGGAGCGCCGAGCGCGACGCCGCGCCTGCCGCCGCTCGACCCCTGGCCCGGCGACGCGGAGCGGGGGACGGCGATCATCCGCGGCGACTTCGCCCTCGCCGGCCTCGCCCTGCGTGCCGACCCCGCCCCCTGGCGCACGCCCGACGCACCGGAGGCCTGGCTTCGCGAGTTGCATGCCTTCGATTGGCTGCGCGACCTGCGCGCCGCGGGCGGCGACCCGGCGCGCCGGCGGGCGCGCGAGCTGACCGGCGCGTGGGTCGAAGCGCACCCGCGCTGGAGCACGATCGCCTGGGCGCCGGAGGTGACCGGCCGGCGCCTCGCCAACTGGCTCGGCCACTACGACTTCTTCGCCAGCTCGGCCGAGATCCTGGACCGCCAGCGGCTGCTCAAGTCGGCCATGCGACAGGCGCGCCACCTGGAGCGCGTGCTGCCCGCCGGGCTCGGCGGGCTGGAGCTGCTCGGCGCCATCAAGGGACTGATCTATGCCGGCCTTGCGCTGCCCAACCGGGCGGGCTGCCTGCGCCGCGGCCTGGAGTTGCTGGAACGCGAACTGGCGCGCCAGATCCTGCCCGACGGCGGCCATGCCTCGCGCAGTCCGGCGGCACAACTGCGCGTGCTGCGCGACTTGATCGATCTGCGCGCCGCGCTGCACGCCGCGAAAGCGGCGGCGCCGCCCGATCTCGCCGCCGCCATCGAAGGCATGGCACCGATGCTGCGCCTCTTCCTGCACGGCGACGGGCGTCTGGCCCTGTTCAACGACAGCAACGAGGAGGAGGACTGGCAGATCGATCTGGTGCTGCAGCGCGCGCAGGGCCGCAAGCACCCGCTGGTCAGCGCGCCGCAGAGCGGCTTTCAGCGTCTCCAGGCCGGGCGCGTCCTGGTTCTGGTCGATGCCGGCGCGCCGCCGGCCCCGGGGTTCGACGGGCGCGCTCACGCCGGCGCCCTGAGCTTCGAGATGAGCGTCGGGCGCGAGCGCCTTGTCGTGAACTGCGGCGCCCACTGGGGCCCCTGGATCTGGCGCGAGCTGCAGCGCACCACCGCCGCCCACTCGACCCTGACGCTCGGGCAGACCAACTCGAGCGCCCTGCTGCGCGCCGGCGGACTCGGCCGCCGCCGGGCGGCGGTCACCTGCCACCGCCAGGAAGACGGCGGCAGCCTGTGGCTCGAGACCTCGCACGACGGCTATCTGGGCAGCCACGGCGCGCTGCACCGGCGACGCCTGTTCCTGGCCGCCGCCGGCGACGACCTGCGCGGCGAGGACTGCCTGATCATGTCCGACGAGCAGCGCAAGTGGCCGGACCCGGACTTCGCCATCCGTTTTCACCTGCACCCGGACGTCCAGGCCAGCCTGGTCCGGGGGGGCGACAGCGTCATGCTGCGCCTGCCCAAGGGCGGCGGCTGGCGCCTGCTGGCGCGCGGCGCCGCCATCGCCCTCGAACCCGGCGTCTACCTCGGCACGCGCGGCGAGATCCGGCGCAGCCAGCAGATCGTGCTGTCGGGCCGCGCGATCGGTGCCGAGACCATCGTCAAATGGGCCTTGCGCCGCGAGAGCAGGCCACGGGAGAGCCGGGGCCGCTAGCCGCGACCCCCCCTGCACGTGATGTCCCTCCTGCCGCTCGCCATTGCCTGCATCGCAACCGCGCTGGCCGCCTGGGGCCTGACCGCCCTGGCGCGCCGCGAACTGAGCCGGCGCGGCATCGTTGATCGGCCCAATGCGCGCAGCAGCCATCAGAGCCCGCGCCCGCGCGGCGGCGGTCTGGCGCTGATCCCGGTCGTGCTGCTCGCCTGGCTCGGCTGCGCCCTGCTGGCGCCGGCCGAGCTGCTGCCCGCGGGCTTCTACGGCGTCGTGCTGGGTGCGGCCCTGCTCGCCCTGCTGTCCTGGGTCGACGACCTGCGCGACCTGACCGCGCGGGCCCGGCTGTTGGTTCAGATTATCGCCGTGCTGTTCGGCCTTTCGGCGAGCGGCCTGCTGCCGCCTGCGGACTCCGTTCTGACCCAGGGCCTGTTGCCCGGCTGGTTCGAGGCCGCGGGGCTGGCGCTGGCCTGGCTGTGGTTCGTCAATCTCTACAACTTCATGGACGGGATCGACGGCATCACCGGCAGCCAGAGCGTGGCGCTCGGCCTGGGGCTGGCGCTGGTCGCGACGCTCGCCGGCCTGGCCTGGCCCTGGACCGCTTTGCCGCTGCTCGCCGCCGCCGCCTGCGCCGGCTTCCTGATCTGGAACTGGCAGCCGGCACGGATCTTTCTCGGCGACGTGGGCTCGGTGCCGCTCGGCTACCTCTTCGGCTGGCTGCTGCTGTCGGCGGCGCGCGAGGGCCTCTGGGCCGCCGCCCTGATTCTGCCGCTCTACTATCTTGCCGATGCCACCTTCACCCTGCTGCGCCGCGCGCTGCGCGGCGACGACCTGACCCGCGCCCACCGCGAGCATTTCTACCAGCGTGCCCTGGCCCGCCTCGATCACGGCGCCGTGGTGGGGCGCATCGCGGTCGCCAACGTGGCATTGATTGCGCTCGCGGCGGCGACCGTGGTCCCTGGCGACGAGGCGACGCAGTTCCTGGCGCTCGGCGGCGCGGCGGGCGTGGTCGCCGTGCTGCTGGTCGCGCTCGGCCGGGCCGCGCGCTGAGGCGGCCCCTCGTCGAGGCTGCGCCGGGCGCAGCGGCTGTGCTATAGAGCGGTCGGCCCCGCGGGGCCTGATGAGGGGGCTGATGGCCTTTCGCGTCCACATGATTTCGCGCCAGCTCCTGGCGCTCGGCCACGACGTCGCGGCGGCGGCGCTGTCGTTCCTGCTCGCCATCTTCCTGCGTCTGGGAAGCGAGGCGCCGGCCTACTTCGATCGCCAGCTTTTCTTCTCGCTGCTGCTGTTCGTCGGCGTCTCCGGCGCCGTCTTCCTGTCGACCGGGCTTTACCGTGGCCTGTGGCGCTACGCCTCGATGAACGATCTGGCCGCGATCGTGAAGGCGGCGACGCTGGCGATCCTGGTCTTCCTGCCGGTCAGCTTCCTGGTCACCCGGCTCGAGGGCGTGCCGCGCTCTTCCCTGCTGATCAACTGGTTCGTGCTGATCTTCCTGCTCGGCGCGCCGCGCATGCTCTACCGGGTGTACAAGGACCGCGGCCTCGCCCACCTGCTGGAGCGCGACCGGCACCTGCGCATCCCGGCGCTCGTGGTCGGCGCCGGCGACGCGGCGGAGGTCTTCATCCGCGAGATGGCGCGCGACCGCAACGCGCCCTACGAGGTCCTCGGCGTGATCGACGAGAAGGGCACGCGCGTCGGCCGGCGCATCCACGACGTCGCCGTCCTCGGCCATATCGACGACGCCGCCGACATCATCCGGCGGATCTCGGCCGGCAACCGGCCGGTGCAGCGCCTGATCGTCAGCAAGCGGCTCGAGCGCCGGGACATGGAGCGCCTGCTGGCCGTCGCCGAGAGCCGGGGCATCGCCATCGGCCAGTTGCCGCGCCTTGCCGAGCTGCACGGCAGCTCGGGCGAGCTGGCGGTCAAGCCGATGGCCATCGAGGACCTGCTGGGTCGGCCGCAGGCCACGCTCGACCGGCCGGCCATGCGCCGCCTCGTTGCCGGCCGCCGGGTGATGATCACCGGAGCCGGCGGCTCGATCGGCGCCGAGCTGGCGCGCCAGACGGCCGAACTGGCGCCGGCCGAGATCGTTCTGTTCGACGCCTCCGAGCACAATCTCTACGAGATCGACCTGGAGCTGGCCGAGCGGCACCCCCAACTGTCGCGCATCGCCGTCATCGGCGACGTGCGCGACCCGGCGCGGCTCGACCAGGTGATGGCGCAGGCGCGGCCACAGCTGCTGTTCCACGCCGCCGCGCTGAAGCATGTCCCGCTGGTCGAAGGCAATCCGCTCGAGGCGATCCTGACCAACGTCATCGGCACCCGCAACGTGGCCGAGGCCTGCCGCCGCGCCGGCGTGGCCGAGATGGTGCTGATCTCGACCGACAAGGCGATCAACCCGAGCAACGTCATGGGCGCGACCAAGCGCCTCGCCGAGAGCTACGGCCAGGCGCTCGACATCGCCGGGCGCAAGAGCGGGAGCGGCCCGCGCGTCATCACGGTGCGCTTCGGCAACGTGCTCGGCTCGGCCGGCTCGGTGGTGCCGTTGTTCCAGCGCCAGCTCGCAGCCGGCGGCCCGCTGACCGTCACCCACCCCGAGATGACCCGCTACTTCATGACCGTACGCGAGGCGGTCGAACTGGTACTCCAGGCGGCGGCCCTCGAAACGGCCGCCGGGTCTGCAGGCGCGGGCCGGATCTACGTGCTCGACATGGGCGAGCCGGTGCGCATCCTCGACCTCGCCAAACAGATGATCCGCCTCGCCGGCAAGACGCCCGGCAAGGACGTCGAGATCCGCTTCACCGGGCCGCGCCCGGGCGAGAAGCTGCGCGAGGAGCTGTTCCACGGCGAGGAGACGCTGACGCCGAGCGGCCATCCGGGCCTGCATCTGGCCGCGCCGCGCACCAGCAACCTGGAGCTGCTGGGCCGCAGCCTGGACGACCTGGAGCGCCTGGCGCGCCAGCGCCAGCGGGACGCCGCGCTCGCCCTGCTCGCCCGACTGGTGCCCGAATACCGGGCGATCGCCGGCGAGGCTCCGAGCCCGCGGCCGGCACTCGACGACAGCGCCGCCGCCTCCTGAAGCGCGAAGCCGGGATCCGGCCAGGCGCTTGACGGCCCCGCCGCCAGCCCCTAAACCGCGCCCGTTTCCAGCCGTACCGGAGCAAGCGAATGGCCGCCGAGCACCCAGGCGATCGCGGGTCGCCCGATGAGACGTCCGAGGGCGCGCCGCCGGCCGAAGCGATCCGCCGCGCATTGATTTCGGTTTCCGACAAGGGCGGCCTGGGCGAGTTCGGTCAGGCGCTCGCCGCGCGGGGCGTCGAGATCCTCTCGACCGGCGGCTCGGCTGCTGCCCTGCGCGCAGCCGGCGTGGCGGTCAAGGAGGTCTCGGACCACACCGGCTTTCCCGAGGTCATGGACGGCCGGGTCAAGACCCTGCACCCGGCGATCCACGGCGGCATACTGGCCCGGCGCGACGCCGAAACCCACCGCGCGGCCATGGCCGACCACGGCATCGCGCCGATCGATCTGGTCGTGGTCAACCTTTACCCCTTCGCCGAGACGGTGGCGCGCGGCGCCGACTTCGCGGCCTGCGTCGAGACCATCGACATCGGCGGGCCGGCCCTGATCCGCGCTGCCGCCAAGAACCACGACTTCGTCACCGTGATCACCGACCCGGCCGACTATGCGGCGGTGCTCGAGGAACTGGCTGCGCACGACGGCGCGACCACGCCGGCTCTGCGCCGGCGACTGGCGGCGCGCGCCTTTGCCCACACGGCCGCCTACGACGTCGCCATCGCCGACTGGCTGCAGCGGCAGTGCGCGCCGGACGAGCCCTTCCCGGAGCGGCTGGCCCTTTCGGGGCGGCGACGGCAGGCCCTGCGCTACGGCGAGAACCCGCATCAGCGCGCGGCGCTCTACGTGACCGCGGAGCGCCGACCGGGCGTCGCCCAGGCCGAGCAGCTCCAGGGCAAGGACCTCAGCTACAACAACATCAACGACACCGACGCGGCCTTCGAGCTGGTCGCCGAGTTCGAGCGCCCGGCCGTCGCCATCATCAAGCACGCCAACCCCTGCGGCGTCGCTCTCGCCGACGATCTCGCCGAGGCCTGGCGGCGCGCGCTGGCCTGTGATCCGGTCAGCGCCTACGGCGGCATTGTCGCGCTCAACCGGCCGCTCGACGAGGCCACCGCCGAGGCCCTGGCCGAGCTCTTCCTGGAGGTGGTGATCGCGCCCGAGGTGACCGAGGCGGCGCGCGCACGCCTCGCGGTCAAGAAGAACCTGCGCCTGCTGGCGGCCGGCGGGCTGCCCGATCCGGCCGGGACCGGCCGGCTGCTCAAGCCCATGGCCGGCGGCTTCCTGGCGCAGGAGCGCGACGGCGGCCGGGTCGCGGCGGCCGACCTGCGCGTGGTCACGCGGCGCGCGCCCAGCGCCGAGGAACTGGACGACCTGCTGTTCGCCTTCCGGGTCGCCAAGCACGTCAAGTCGAACGCCATCGTCTACGCCCGCGACGGCGCGACGGTGGGCATCGGGGCCGGCCAGATGAGCCGGGTCGATTCCGCGCGCATCGCCGCCTGGAAAGCGCGCGCAGCCGCCGAGGCGGCGGGCGAGCCGGTGTCGCGGACGCTCGGCTCGGTGGTCGCCTCGGACGCCTTCTTTCCCTTCGCCGACGGCCTGACGGCCGCGGTCGAGGCCGGTGCCCGCGCGGTCATTCAGCCGGGCGGCTCGCTGCGCGACGAGGAGGTGATCGCCGCCGCCGACGCGGCCGGTCTGGCGATGGTCTTCACGGGCATGCGGCACTTCCGGCACTGACCGCTTGCGGCTCGGCGGCGGCCGCCGCCGGCGCGGCGCCGCCGTCCGGCAGGGCCGGCCGGGC
>CAZDBC010000037.1:0-8865 GCA_964503295.1 uncultured Kiloniellaceae bacterium
AGCGTTCCGACGAACGCGACGACCGCCTCGCCGTCGCCGGTTATCGCGCGCAGCCGGCCCCTGGCTTCGGCGACCGCGATTCGCGGCGGCTCGACCGGATTCGCGACGACGCTGGTACGCGCAGCCAGGTGCGATGGCAATCCGGCGGCGACGAATTCCGATATTGCGATGATGCGGCTGCTCCAGCCGAAAACCATCTCGCTGACGCGCGAGGGGCTCCAGCGGGTGCGCCGATGGGCGATTGCAGGCAGGCCGGCGAGGCGGGCGGCCGGGACCCAGGAGTGGATCATCCGGCCGTCGTTGGCATGGAGCAGGTCGATACGCTGGCGGCGCAGAACGCCGGCCAGGCGCGGCGCGATGCCGGCCAGCTGGAGCAACAGCCGTGCGCCCGGCACGGCCTCCAGATGCGGCCGTGCGATCGGCACGACCTCGAGGCCACAGCCCCGCAGATAGGGGAGAAGCGGGCCATCGCGGTGGACCAGAGCGATCGGCGCGAAGCCCTCGGCAGGAAGCGCCTGCATCAGCGTCGCGGCAGAGATGTGACTGCCGCCGATGCTGTCGCCGACGAAGGGAAAGGCGACCCGGCTCACGCGGCCTCGAATACGGCGAGGCTGTTGCGCACCAGGGCCTCGACGCTGAACTCGCGCACAATGCGCTCGCGTCCGGCGGCGCCGAGAGCGCGCCGGCGTTCGCTGTCGAACAGGCTCTCCCAGGCCTCGGCCAGGGCTGCCGGATCGCGGGCCGGCACGGTCATGCCGGCCGGCCCGATCAGGAAGCGGGCATCGCCCACGTCCGTCGCAATGCAGGGCAGCCCGCAAGCCATGGCTTCGCCCATGGTGTTCGGGAAGCCTTCGGACAGCGAGGTCAGGGTTGCGATGTCGAGTGCGTTGTAGGCAGCCGGCATGTCATCAACTGCACCGGTCCAGATCACACGGTCGCCGAGCCCAAAGTCTTCCGCCAGGCGGTGAAGCCGCTCGACATAGGCGGGCCGGCCACCACCGATTGCGACGAAGCGGGCGCGCGGCTGACGCCCTGCAAGCGAGCGGGCGGCCTTCAGGAACGTCGTGTGATCCTTCACCGGGTCGAGCCGGGCCGGCAGGCCGATGGCGACTTCCTCAGTGTTCAGGCCCCAGGTTGCGCGCGTGCGCGCCCGCATCTCGGGATCAGGCCGAAAGCGCTCGATCTCGAAGCCGTTCGCAACGACATGGAGCTTGGCCGCGGGGAAGCCGTTGCGTCGGCAGGCTTCCAATCCGGCACGCGAGTTGACGACGATCGCATGGCAGAGCGCGCTCATGCGCCGCTCCAAGGCGTAGGCAAGTCGCGTCTTGGCCCCGTAGTTGGACAGCGGGATGTCGGATGAGCGCACGCCCCACACGACCCGGCAGCCGGGGCGCGCCGCGCGCATCAGGCCGGCCACCAGATTCGCAGGGGGCAGGAAGGCGTAGAGCACGGCGCCGCGCCGACGCCGCAAGTGGTCCGCAAGGCGCGCCGCGACATGAAGCGGTGCGAGCGCCCCCCTGCCGCCGAGATCGATCACCTCGACGCCGGCGCGCGCAAGATCGGCGGCAAAGGGACCGCCGGCGCGGAACGCGGCCACGCTCACCTCGCGCCCGCTCGCGGCCAGGCCGAGTGCCAGCAGCACTGCCTGACGCTCGGCCCCGCCACGTTCCAGGTTGGGCACCAGAAGGGTGATGGGCCCGTCGGCCATTCAACCCAGCCGGGCCAGGGCCCGGTCCAGGGTCAGGAGCACGAACAGCGCGACGGCATGGTCGTGACGGCCATCCTTGTGCTCGTTTGCGGCGCGCTCCACCGCATCCAGGTCGAGAAACGGCAGGCAGGCCAGGCGATCCGAACGGCCGAGCCCGGCGACCGCGCTCTGGAGCTCGGGACTGGCGGCGAGGACCTCCCGCGGCCGCGGCCAGGAGCGCTCGTCCGCCGGGGGGCTGACCCGGAACCGCGTGCCCAGCGCGCGATTGCCGGCCACCCGCGCGGCGCGCAGCGCGCTCTGGACCCTGAAAGGCAGGCCGGCGCGCAGATTGGTGTTGGCGCTGCGGATCGTCATGAGCTTCGGCGCCAGACGATTGAGGGCGCGCAGATAGGCACTTGAGTTGACTTTGAGCTCTGCCGGCAGGCGCAGGGATATGTCGAGGATTCCGTTCGACAGCCCGGGCGCACGGCACTCGGCAAAACCGCGCACCGACTGGATCATCGGGAAGGAGTAGTGTCGCGAGAGGTTGTGCAGATGCAGGTATTCCCAGAGGTCGTATCCTTCCGCGCCAAGCGCCTCGCCGCGGCGCGCGACCTCCGTGATGGCCGCCCGCAGGTGATCGGCCAGCCGCGCCCGGTGCTCCGCCCTGACGAACTGCCAGGGATCGCTGCTGGTCAAGCGGTACTTGACCCCGCCGATGAAGTCCCCGGCCAGATCGTCGGTCAGGGGAGTGAGCCGGAAGTGCAGCGCCTCTCTGCCGAACCAGCGCACCGGCCGCTTCGGCAGGTAGAGGCCGCCGAGCAGGATGTCGAGGCCGAGCCCGAAAAAGTAGCAGTCCGCGTCGTCGTGCAACTCCCGATCATAGGCGAGGAAGTGCGCCTCGGTGAAGATCTGCTGGCCGCCCGAAAGCCAGACGGCGTTGTCGATATGGCCGTCGTAAGGTCTCTCCGGCCGGGCGATAAATCGGAAGCGGGCGCCGGCAGCCCGGGCGACGGCCTCGGCGACTTCCGATTCGTTATTGCGCCGCGCGCAGGTCGTCACGCAGTCCGGCGGCTCCTGCGCTGCGGCGAGCAGGGCGCGCGAATCGAGACCGCCGCTCAGGAACAGGGCGTAACGCCGCCCCTCGTCGCGGGCTTCCATGTGCGCTGCCATGCTCTCGCGCAGCGCAGCGGCGATCGCCTCGCCTCCTTCTTCCGCACTGAGGGGTGTGCCCGCGTAGTCGGGTTGCCAGTATTTCGCGACCCCGACCCCGTCGCGGTCGTGGCAGAGGATCGAAGCCGAGTCGAGATAACGGCTGGCGCGCTCGAGCGACCTGTCGCCGAACAGACGCCGAAAATAGAGGAACTCGAAACAGCCCTCCTCGTCGATCCGGCGTTCCATCTTCCGTTTGGCCAGAGCAAGCAAGGAAAGAGAGCCGAGAAGCCGGCCCCGCTCGAGCGCGTAATAGAAGGCGAAGGATCCGAAGCGGTCGCTGATCACCTCCAGCCGTCGCGCCGCCCCGTCCTCGACCAGAATCAGAAAACCGCCGTCGAGCGCGGCCGCGAAGCCCGGCAGATCTCTCGACCTTTCGTAGGCGCTCAGGACAGCGCGGTCGTCGCGCTGTCCGCCGGCGATCGGATGGCCGAGCAGATGGACGGTCTTCGCGCCGCGCTCATAGCGGCGCAAGGGTGGGTGGAGATTGGCCGTCTCCAGCACGCAAACGCCGTTGCGGGGGTCGTGCTCGACGAACAGATGATAACGGGCCGACCCGCTCATGCGATCAAACTCACGAGCTGTCCGGCGAAACGCTCGGCCGCATCGCGCCCTGTTGTGTGGTCCAGATACTCTTGTTGTCCCTGGGCGGCGATCGCGCGCCGCTCGTCATCGTTCTCGACCGCCCTCCGCAGGACCGCCTCGAAGTCGGACAGGTCCCAGGCATGGGTCAACATGGTCTCGCCGGCCCGAAAGAGGTGGGGCCAGGTCTCCATATGCGCCATGTCGGGTTTCACCAGAAGCCCGCCGGTCAGGAAGACCTCGAAGTCCTTCAAAGTGATCTCGCCCCAGCCGAACGGCGAGACCACGGCCTTGCTCGACTCGAGCTCCTTGAAATAGCGCCGGCGCGAAAGCTTGCGGGTGTCGCGGCGCCCGGCCATGCGCTCGGCGATCAGGCGCCGCTGCAGCGCCACCGACTCGCGCGGATAGCTGATTCCGAAGCGGCAGGAGATGTCGTTGGGCCGCGGATCCTCCGGCGCGGCGAGCGCGCTCGGATAGCGCAGCAGCGCCGGCAGCGGCAGCCGCCGGTAAAGGGCCATGCGCAGCGGCCCCAGGGGCGCATAGTCGGCCAGGCCGGAATTCCACGAGAGGCGCAGCTTTTCCAGGAGACCCGCGTCCTTCACCGGCTGCGAATATTCCGGCTCCCGGTCGCGGACACCCAGCCGCCGGTGGTAGTAGTCGGCGAAGGCGCGATGCCCGTAAAGCGGCTGCAGGTAGCGGCCACGGTCGCGCAGCAACTGCGCCTTGCCGTAAACCTGCACGACGGGCAGCACCTCGGTCTGCAGCCAGCCGCTTGAATCAGTGGTGTCGCAGTAGACGACCCGGCAGCGGCCCGCCCAGTCCGAAAGCTCGGCCAGCACGCCGGCCGCATCCTTCCGCCAGCGCGCCTTGTGATACTTGCTGTCGACCAGGAGGGCGTCGCAGTCGGTCAGGCCCGCGCCCGCCGCCGTGCGCAGATGCAGCTCGATGCCGGCATCGCGCAGGGCCCGTCGATGCACCACCAGCGGAAAGAGAAATGCCCGGCCGTTCGGCGTGACGAAGCCGGGCGTCAGGACATGCAGCCTTTTCACGACTTCTTGCGCTGCCGGTCGAGCATGCGGCGCATGACGAACTCGGCGATCTCGAAGTCGTGGCGGTCGTCGATGTCGTAGGAGAGCTCGCGCGGCATCCGGTAGGCGACGATCGAGTCGCCGTAGAGCCTGCCGCGTCTAATCGTGCCTGGCGTCGTGATCGCGATGCCGGGGCCGTTTCTCAGAACCAGATCGCCGCTATCGGCGAAGCCCGCCTCGTGCAGCCGCCCTGCCGGATCCTGCCGCATGAACTTGGACGGCTTGCAGGCCGTCGGCATCTCGGTCACGCTGATCAGGGAGTCAGCGCGGCTGTCGCGGAACAGCATCACGGCCTCGTCGATGTGCCGTGCCTGGCGCAGCGGCGAAGTCGGCTGCAGCAGCACCAGCGCCTCGGGCAGTGTGCGGTTTTGCTCTAGCCAGTCGGCCAGATGCGACAGCACCGGCAGCATCGGCGCCGCGTCGTCCGCCAGCGCCGCGGGGCGCATAAAGGGAACCTCCAGCCCGCACGCCCGTCCGATCTCGGCCGTCTCCGGATCGTCGGTCGACAGGATCACCGCATCAAGCGAACTGGCCAGCGCCGCCTCGGCCGTCCAGGCGAGCAGCGGCTTGCCGGCGAAGGGCAGGACGTTCTTGCGCGGCAGCCGCTTCGAGCCGCCCCGCGCGGGGATCACGCCGACGAAGCTCATGCGCGTGCGACCGCCGCTTCGCGACCGTGCCGGACCAGGGACTCGACGAAGCTGGCGAAACGCTCGCCCGCCCTGCCGTCGAATTCGGCCAGATCGCGCGCCGCCTGTTCCTGCAGGCGTCGGAGCTCGTCGCGCGCGCTGTCGAAGCGATCCAGCGCGGCGGCGAACTCTTCGGGCGTGTGGGCCTTGAGGACCGCGGGACAGTCGGCGAATGCCGCGTCATCGAGTTCCGCATAGTCCAGGTTGATCACCGGCAGCCTGCAGAGGATAGCCCAGTCGATGGTGCTGGAATTGCCGCAGACCAGCAGGTCGCCCGCGGGCAGCAGCCGCGCCAGCGGCCGCTCCGAGAAGCGAAAGCCGAAATCGTCATGCAGGAACGCATAGCGGGAAGGGTCGGACTTGGGGTGCAGCGAGAGAAGGACATTCGCCGATCTCGCGGCCAGGACGCCCGCGAAACGCCTCAAGCTCTTGAGGTGGAACGGCCATGACAGCAGGCCATGCTCGGCGAAAATCGGAACGGCGAGAACGACGAGCGGCCGATCCGAGTCGAAGCCTGCCGAAAGACACAGCTCCCGCCGGGTGGTTTCGCGAAGTTCGTGCGCGCGATGGAGCTCGTCGTGCGCGAGGTCGCCGACGACCCTCAGCTTCTCCGCCGGGGCACCGAGCTCGAGGAACAGCCGCTTCTTGCGTGGCCCATCCAGCAGGACATGGTCGCTGTTGCCACCACCCTGGGTCCAGGGGCGCTGCGACAGCATGCCCAGAGCGTTCAGGGCACTGACCAGCCAGCCGGGCGAGAACAGGAGCCTGCCGCGCGGTGTCTCGGCCACCTGTCCCGGGTGGCGCCGCGCCGCGACCATATTCCATAGCAAGGGGCAACGGCGCGGCTCGAGTGTAAAGCGCAGGCGATCGGCACGGGAGGCGGCGAGGCTGTCGACGGTCGGAATGTTTGACGTCGAGATGACAGTGGGAACCCCGGCCGCGCGCGCGGCCGCGAGCAGCGGCGGGACGAAGCCCAACTCGCGATCGCCCGGCATCATGACAACCGCCGGCGCGAGCTCGCGAAGGACCGACTCCCAGACTGCGCGCTGCGCCGCGTAGGCGGCCACGACCGATCTCCTGCGCCACCAGGCGACGGGCAGCGAATGGGCGATCCGCTCACTAAGCAGCAAGCGGCGCAGCGGCGCAGACAGTCGACCGGCCACGGCCTGCCAGCGCCGCTCGACGGCATCGACGGGGTCGTCGCCGACCCTGCCTTCCAGCGAGAGAGCCTCGACGCCTTCGCTCAAGCACTTCTGCGCGTATCCGTAAGTGCGCGGGTCCGCCAGCAGCATCACCGGCCGCAGGCCGGGCCGGCCGCTCAGAAGGCGGCATTGCGGCAGCATCTTGGCAAAGGAGGTCGCGTGCCGCGGGACGAAGAGGACCAGCGCCCGGCTCTGCCCGCCATGGGCGCGCGCGGCGTCAAGCGCCATCGACGATTGCATCGAACAGCCCGGCGTTGTGCTGACTTTGTCGCGCCAGATCGAGGAACTTGCGCCATTCGCTCGGCGCCACCGCCCGGCCCCGGCTCTGCAGCTCGGCAAGCAGGCAGAGGTTGCGCAGGCTGATCCAGCGCATGGCGCGCGCCAACTCGGCGCCGCTGGCAAAGGGCCGCGCCCCGGCGGCACTCGTGTAGGCCTCGAGCAGGGCGCGCGCGCAGGCCACGGCCGCTGCGGGGTCGGCGGCGGTCAGCGCGAAGCGCTCGATCGCCATCGCCACATCGAATCTCGGCGCCAGCCAGCTCATGAGGGCCGTCTCGAAGTCGATGAACAGCGGTTCTCCGCTTTTGGCATCGAACAGCACGTTGCCGACATTGACGTCGCCGTGGATGATCTGGCCGTCCGTCGGCAAATCAAAAAGCGTCGCGTCTTCTTCCAGAAGTGACCGCAATACGGACCGGTCGGGCCCCAGTGCTTCGGCACCGGCGAGAACGGCGCGGCGACGTCGTTCGAGCTGCCCGAGACGCGCGTTCGAGCGCACCTTCACCTCCGCCGCCTGGGGACAGCAGCCAAGGGCGTGATGCAGTCCGGCGAGTGCGCTTCCCAGGGCCGCCCCGTCGACGGAAGTCGTTTCCGCGAAGCGACCCTCGACATAGGGGTAGATTCCGATGTGGGCGCCCTCGGCCGATTCGACCCAGCGCTCGCAGCACAGGACGGCGGCGCCGGCCGCCCGCGCGCTGGCGGCGAGTTCATCGGCCTGGCGGTGGTGCGCCGCGTCCCCGGGACCCAGCACCTTGAGAAAACGATCGCCGCCGGCCGTCCGCAAGCGGTAGTGGCCGTGGGGCGGTTTGGCGCCGGTTTCAAGCCGCTCCACTTGACCCGTCAATCCGCTCTTCCGTTGCAGCCACTTCGCCGTCTCCGCGTCGACCGACGTGAAGCACGGCGCCTCCGGCCGCAATGCCTGATAGGCTGGCGCCCTAGGAAGCCAGGGGCTCGACATCGGCCCAGGTGATCGGAAGGCCCTTGGCGACCGGCCGGCGCAGGCGCCAACCCTCGACCAGACTCCAGTGCTCGACCGGAATGCCCTTCGCCGGAAAGGCGAAGCGAGCGGTTTCCAGCGACAGGACGTCCCCGGCATCCAGGTCGCGACCGGCCGCCAGCCCCATGCGGGCCAGCTTGCGCGGCGGCGCCAGCGGCAGCTGCCCGTCGCCCAGACCGCGGAAGATCGTCTGGCAGGTCTCGTTGACCTCTCGGAAACGACCGGCCGGCAGGGCGTGGCCGACATCCTGGTCGTCTGGGTTGTCGTCGCGGCAGATGCCCTTCTCGAGCAGGCTCGCGCCGAGTGCCGCCGCTGCATAGAGCATCTCCGGACCGGCGTGGTGGTCCGACAGGCCAACCGGGCAGGCGAAGGCCGCCGCGAAAACCTCCAGCACCCGCAGGTTCTGTTGATCGACCGGCGCCGGCGGCGGCGGCGGACTGTGCTCGACGATCAGCGCGCTGGCGCCGGCGCTGCGCGCCCACTGCAGCGCGCGCGCGATCTCGCTCATGGTCGAGCGTCCGGTGTCGATGATGACCGGCAGGCCGAGAGCCGCGACATGCCGGATGAGAGGCTCGTGAACGATGTTCGAGGTCGCGATCTTCAGGGCAGCCGCGCCGATCTCGCGCGCGAAGTCGGCGCCCCGGAAATCGTAGACCGACACCACGAAGGGCAGGCCCGCCCGCGTACAGCCGGCGAAGATCTCCTCGTAGGCCGAAAGCGGCAGGACCTTGCGTTCGATCAGGGCACGGTAGCGCTCCTTGACCATCTCGCCGCGCGCCGGCGCGTAGTAGGATTCCTCGGTGTCGTCGTCCAGGCAGACATCGGGGTCGTGCAGGATCTCGCCTTTCACCATCTCCGCCCCGCCCGCCTTCAACTGCGCGACCATGGCCTTGGCGGCGTCGGTGTCGCGATTGAAGAAGGTGCCGATATCGGGCAGGACCAGCGGGGCGTGCCCGGGCCCGACCGGCCGGCCGGCGATCTCGATCGTCGCCATCGCGCTAGCGTTTCCGCACGACATACTGCAGGCGCACGCGGGCGCCATCGTTGGGAAAATCCTGCGGCTCGGTCAGGAGCGGGAGCAGAAGCTCGCTCCAGATCTCGACGCGGGGATCGTGCACGGCCATGACGATGACAC
>CAZDBC010000037.1:8875-13948 GCA_964503295.1 uncultured Kiloniellaceae bacterium
CCAGATCTCGACCCACTCCTGCTTGATGCTGGCGCGGTTCTCGTCGCCGATCGCGCCCGCCATCCGGTTCAGGACGGGAAAGATCGGGCGCAGGCCGATGTTCCAGGCATGGGCGATCGCCGCGGGAAAGATGTCGCGCTCGTCCTCGATCCGCGCCGCACCACCGGCCAAAAAAAGATCGCCCCACGCGCGTGCCGAACGGATCCCGGGATTGTTCTGGTCGCGTCCGCGATTCATCAGCGCCTGCCAGGAGGCCGGCATGGTCGGCATGAGGTGCTGGAAGTGCAGCGCCTTGCGGTGCGCGGTCATGACGTCGAACACGCCAATGCCACCCCGCTTGAGCTTGCGGTAGATGTGACCGACGGCGACCTCGGGCCGGGCAGTCCAGTAGAGGCTGTTGCAATAGGCGAGATCGAGGCTCTCGTCCGGGATCGGGGTGTCCGCCTCCAGGTCGGCCTCGAGCAACTCGCCGTAGTAGTCGAGCTTGGCCGCCTTGCGCAGCAGGTTCGCCTTGTGATCCGTACCATAGGCAAAGCCCGCTTTCGGCCGCTCGACGATCACCGGTTGGTAGCTTTCGTCGTAATGGTCGAAGACATCGATCTTGGCCTCGATCAGCTCCTTTGCTCTTTCCGCGCGCACGGCGGCACCAAAGATGTCGAAGCTCTCGTCGAAGCGGCCGCCGCATTTCCAGAAGGTGTTGACGCCGTCGCCGCAGGCGTAGTCGGCTGCGCGTTCGCCTTCGCCCGGCGCGAAATCGTGGCCGTGGTAGGCATAGCTGGCGATGGCCAGGGCGTTCTCCGGGCGCAGCCACCAAAGCTGCAGCGCGGAGGACAGCAGCTCCTGCGGGTCCTTGGCGTTCTCTTTCAATTGGTGCATTCGCTTTCCTCAAGTGCGGTTTGCATCAGCAGTTCGGCGACCGCGAGGTCCTCCGCGCCGTCGATGTCGATCGAGCGGCTGCGCGGCATGACGTAGGCCAGCGTCTCGGGCGAGAGAAAACTGTCGCGCTCGAGCAGCCAGTCGCAACGCGCGACATAGACGGCGCCGTTGAGTTCGTAGTAAGCGGGCAGGTCCTGCCTGCGCGACCGGCCCTGCGGCAGCGGCAATAGGGGTTCCATACGGCCCTCGGTGGCCAACGAGAAGATCCAGTTCGGGCTCTTCGCCACTGGACAGACGCTGACGCAGGCCGGCGCGCCGGAACCGAGGCAGAGCTCGACCGCCCCATCGATATCGCTCGCCTTGCGCAGCGGCGAGGTCGGCTGCAGCAGGGCAACGTAGTCGTAACCCGCGCCGGGTCCGCGCAGGATATGATGCACGACCTCGATGGCCCGCGTCCTGTCCCTCGCCAGCGCGGCTGGTCTGGGAATCGCTTCGGCTCCCAGTTCGCGTCCGATGGCGAGGATCTCTTCGTCCTCCGAGGAGAGGACGATGCGATCCAGCGACCTGGCCGCTCGTGCCGCCTCGAGGGTCCAGGCGACCAGCGGCCGGCCGGCGAGCTCGCGCAGATTCTTGTCGCGCAGCCCTTTCGAGCCGCGCCGCGCCGGGATCACCGCAAGCACCGTTCGAGCCTCGGCCATCCCCGTCAGTCGTCGAACATGCCCGCGAACTCGGCATTCGCACGTTCGAAGTCGGTCATGCGCCCGACGTCGAGCCAATATTCGCGAACCGGGCAGACGCTGCAGGTCGTACCCTTTGCCAGAAGCCGCTCGAACAGGCGTGGCATGGTTGTCGGCGTGTCCGGTTCCACCTCGTCCAGCACCTCGGGCTCCAGTACGTAGATGCCGGCGTTGACGAAGTGGCGGATGGTCGGCTTCTCCTCGATCGCGGTCAGCCTGTGGCCGTCGATCTGAACCACCCCGTAGGGCACCTGCAGGCCGTACTCGCGCACGCACATGGTGGCGACGGCGTCGTGATCGCGATGGAAATCGAGCACCTGGCCGAAGTCGACCTTGGTCAGGATGTCGCCGTTCATGACGATCAGGGGCGCAGCGGGCCGTTCCGGCAGCAGGCCGAGCGCGCCGGCGGTACCGAGGGCGTGCGATTCGCGCAGGTAGCGGATCTGGACGTTCCGCGCCGCGCCGTCGCCGAAGTGGCGCTCGATCGATTCGGCCTTGTAGTTGACCGATATGAAGAAGCGATGGAAACCGGCGTCGACGAAGCTGTCGACGATGGTTTCCAGGATCGGCTTGGGACCGACCGGCAGCATCGGCTTGGGCAGTTCGCTGGTCAGCGGACGCAGGCGGCGACCCTCGCCGCCGGCCATCAGCACAACCCAGTTGTCGCGCCGCCCCGTCTGCAGAAGCTCGGCCAGGGTTTCCAGGCCGACCAGGCGGCCCGCGGTGTCGACCAGCGGGAGCTGCCGCACCCGCTCCCGCCTCATGCGCTCGAGCAGGGTCGCCTTGTCGTCGCCGGGGCCGGCAACGCGCGGGTGCCGGTTCATGACCTCGGAGACCGGCCTTTCCATGGCCACGCCGGACAGCAGGCCGCGCCGGATGTCGCCGTCAGTGACCGTTCCCAGCAGGCGGCGCTCGCCGTCGACGACGAGCGCGATCTTGCCCGCGCTCGTGTCGATGGTCTCGATCGCCTTGCGCAGGCTGTCGTCTGGCGCGACGAGCGATGGGGTGACGTCGGACATGTCGCTGACGACTTACCTCGGCCCGCCCTGCAAACGCGTGCCTATGCGCAGATCCGGAGCCATTGGCCGGCCGAGCCCGCCGTCGCTTTCAACGTGCGCAATGGCCAGCATCTCGATCGTGGTGTCACCGGTCTTGACGACCGCCGCGCCTTGGTTGCGTCCGACCACTTCGCCGCAGGTCGCGATGTAGGCCGGCGCTTCGGGAATCATGCGGGTTCGGAGCACGGCTATGGGCCGGTTACCGGCCAGGCAGCGCGCCCCCGGCCCCGGTGGCGCGATGCCCCTGACGAAGTCGTGGATGCGCCGGCTGCTCCAGGACCAGTCCAGTCGTTCGTCGCCGGCACGCCGCCGGCCGAAATAGGTACCCACCGGATGAATCTCGGCCTGCGGTCGGGGCGTTACCTGGCCGCTCGCGATCCGGTCGATCGCGTCGTAGAGCGAGTCCGCACAGAGCCGATGCGCACGTTCTACCACCTCGGCATAGTCCTCGTCGGGGCCGATCGGCGCAAAGTTCTGCAGGATAATATCGCCGGTATCGATGCCTCCGTCGACGTAGTGGACTGTCACGCCGAAGCGGCGCTCGCCGTTGATGATCGCCCAATTCAGGACGCTGCGCCCGCGGTAGAACGGCAGTGCGCCGGCATGGCAATTAATGAAGCCGTACTCCGGCATCGCGCGAACCGCTTCGCCCAGGAACTGGTCGTAGGACATGGAGGCCATGAGATCGCAGCGGTCCTCCGCGAGGCGCGCCAGGAATTCCGGGGTGTTGACCCTTTCCGGGGCATGAAACGGCACCCCCAGATCCCGCGCCGTGCGTTCCAACTCCGTGTCCGGCGCCGCATGACGGGCGACGATGCAGACGACCTGCCAGTCCGCGCGCATCGCAATTCGCTCAAGCGCCATCTGCGCCCAGGTGCCGTCGCCGAAGAAAGCGATTCGCATCAGATTGGATCGTCCGCGTCATAGGCCTGCCCGGCCGGCCGGCCGAGCAGATCCCAGTAGCGCATGGGCGAGAGGCCGGTGCCCGGCCGCTTGACGGCGAGGTTATCGGGCGCGAAAGGCTCGCCGGCGGCAATCGGCCGGCTCGCGACCAGGCTCTTGCGCACCACCGCACGGTTGGACATTTCGCTGGCCGCCGGCCGCTTCAGTCCGTCGCCGAGCGCGGCCTCGACGGCGCGGATGCCCGCGATCATTTCGCGCAGCTCGTGAGGCTCGAGCGAGGCCTCGTGATCGGGGCCGGGCAAGCCGCGATCGAGGGTAAAGTGCTTCTCGATCACTACGGCGCCGCGCGCCACGGCCGCCAGGGGTACGGCGATGCCCGGCGTATGGTCGGAAAAGCCCACCTCCAGGCCGAAGGCCTGCCGCAGGCTGTCCATTGCGCGCAGGTTGGTGTCCTCGAAGGCGGCCGGGTACTCCGTCGTGCAATGCAGCAGCACGAGGTGCCCCGCGAGCGGCGCGGTTCCGTGCTCGGCGTAGCAGTCGCGGACCGCCGACTCGCCGGACGGGTCCTCCTCGCCCCGCACGCGGCCCCACACCAGCACCGCCAGGGCAGTTTCCACTTCGCCCAGCGTCGCCATGCCGGTCGACAGGATGATCGACTCGGCGCGCCGCGCGGCCGCGAGGAGCAGCGGGCCGTTGGTGATCTCGCCCGAGGGAAGCTTGATCCGCTCGAGGCCCAGCTCTTCGGTCAGGTAGGCGAGGCTCTCGACGTCGAAGGGCGTCGAAAGGAAGACGATGTCCTTTTCCCGGCAGCGCGCCAGGATCGCGCGGTGCATCTCGTCGGACAGCTCGAGCCTGCGGATCATCTCGAACTGGCTCTCGCCGGCATCGGTGGTGCGCAGTTGATAGTCCGCCTTCGCCGCCGTTCGCGTGAGCAGGCGCTCGGCCTTGAAGCTCTGGAACTTGACCGCGTCGGCACCGGCCGCAGCGGCGACGTCGACCAGCTCGAGGGCGAGTTCCAGCGAGCCGTTGTGGTTGACGCCCGCCTCGGCGATCACGAAGGATCGCCCGCTCATCCCTCGATTCCCTTGAGCAGAAGGAAAGCCTCCGCCGCGTCGCAGCCGCAGAGGGAACCGCGCAGTCGGGCCAGCGCGGTGATCGCCTCGTCGCTGCGCGGGAAGGGAAAGCGTCCGCCTTCGTCGGCATAGAGCGCCATGGCGGCGCACTTGGCATCCAGATGCTCGGCGATGCCGACGAACCAGTTGGGGCGGAACTCGGGCACTCCCGGATCGAGATTGAATCCGGTCTCCGACGGCGTTTCGTAGGCCAGGATGCGCGCCACGCCCGGCGCGCGGAACCACTTGAGCGCGGCGCTCGCCGCCTCGAAGACGACGCGGTGATCGCTGTGCGCGTCACCGGCATAAGGCAGATAGATTCTCTCCGGCCGCAGCTCCTGCACCACCGCGCCGATCGCCTGGACCAGTCGGGCCAGGGGCAGGCTG
>CAZDBC010000038.1:0-13904 GCA_964503295.1 uncultured Kiloniellaceae bacterium
GGACAACCGGCTCGGGCAGCCGACCACGATCCACTGGCACGGCCTGCGCCTCGAAAATGCCATGGACGGGGTGCCGCACCTGACCCAGGCGGCGGTCGAACCGGGCGAGACCTTCGACTACCGCTTCGTCGCGCCCGACGCCGGCACCTTCTGGTACCACCCCCACGAGCGCTCCTGGGAGCAGGTGGCGCGCGGGCTCTACGGCATCCTGATCGTCGACGAGCCGGCTCCGCCGGCGGTCGACCGGGACCTGGTCCTGGTGGTCGACGACTGGCGCCTGGAGGAAAGCGGTGCGATCCACGACGCCAGCTTCGGGCACATGATGGACTGGAGCCACGCCGGGCGTCTCGGCAACGTGCTGACCCTCAACGGCCGCCCCGCGCTCGATTTGCCCGTGCGCGCCGGCGAGCGCGTGCGCCTGCGCATCTGCAACACCGCCAACGCGCGAGTGATCGAGTTGCGCCTGGAGCACCATGCGCCGCTCCTGGTCGCCGTCGACGGCCAGCCGGTCGCGCCGCGCCCGCTCCACGACGGCCTGGTCGTGCTGGCGCCGGGCCAGCGCGCCGACCTGATGATCGACATGGCCCTCGACCCCGGTGCCGAGGCGGCGATCGCCGAGGTCAGCAACGGGCGCGTGGTCGCCGGGCGCTTCCTCTACGCGGCCGGGCCGGCTGCCGACGGGCTGGCCGAACGAGAGCTCGCCGTGCTGCCGGCCAATCCGCTGCCCGCGCGGCTCGACCTCGGCTCGGCCCTGCGGGTCGAGCTGCTGATGGAGGGCGGCGCCATGGGCGGCATGGCCGGGGCGATGCGCGGCGGCCGGCGCATGGGCATGCGCGATCTGGTCGCAGCCGGCCAGGTCTGGGCCCTCAACGGCGTCGCCGGGCACGGCGAGGCGCCGCTGTTTACCGCGGCGCGCGGCCGGACCGTCGTCATCGACATGATCAACGACACCCGCTGGCCGCACGCCATGCACCTGCACGGCCACCATTTCCAGGTGCTCGGGCCCACCAGCGACCCGGCCGGCCCGGGCGTGTGGCGCGACACCCTGCTGATGGCGCCGGACGAGCGCGCGGCCGTCGCCTTCGTTGCTGACAACCCGGGCCGCTGGATGCTTCATTGCCACATGCTGGAGCATCAGGCCGCCGGCATGACCGCCTGGTTCGAGGTCGCCTGAGCCTCCCGCGCTCGAGCCCTCCGCCCTCCCGGGCGGCGCGTCCGCGCCGCCGTCATCGCCGTTGCCGCCCGCCGCGCCGAAGCCCCCGCCATGCCCGATGCCCTGCTGACCGCCCTGCTGCCTTCCGGGATCGAGCCCTGGGCGGCCGCCACCCTGGTCGCGGTCAGCTTCTTCACCTCGGGCCTGACGGCGGCAATGGGCCTGGGCGGCGGCGTCGCCATGCTCGGCGTCATGGCCAACCTGTTGCCGCCGATCGCGGTCATCCCGATCCACGGCGTGGTCCAGCTCGGCTCCAACGCCGGGCGCACGCTGGTGCTCTGGCGCTACATGGACCGACACATACTCGGCTGGTTCACGCTCGGCGCTGTCCTGGGTGCTGCGATCGGCGCCCAGCTGGTGGTCACCCTGCCCGGCTGGCTGCTGCGCCTGATCCTCGGGCTGTTCATCCTCTACAGCGTCTGGGCGCCGCGCATGCGCCTGCGCGCGCTCAAGGCGCGCGGCCTCGCCCTCGGCGGCGTGGTCGCCACCTTCCTGACCATGTTCGTCGGGGCGACCGGCCCCTTCGTCGGCGCCCTCAGGCCGGTGGCGCGCATGGAACGCCAGACCCTGGTCGGCACCCTGGCCGCCTGCATGTCGGTGCAGCACGCCTTCAAGATCGTCGCCTTCGGCCTGCTCGGCTTCGCCTTCGGGCCCTGGCTCGCCCTGCTCGCGGCCATGATCGCGGCCGGCTTTCTCGGCACCCTGGCCGGCACGCGCATTCTCAGGCGCACGCCGCCGCAGCGCTTCCGGCTCGCCTTCCGCCTGCTGCTGACCGCCCTGGCGCTCAATCTGCTGTTCGACGCCGGCGCGGCGCTGCTCGGCTAACGACGGCTGCCGGTCAGGCGCTCTCGACGCGTCCGCGCCCGCGGATCGCCGAAGGTCCAGGCGCGGTAGCGCGGCAGCGCGACCGGCCGGCCGCGCGCGTCCATCGGCCGCTCGAAGCCGTGCAGCAGGGCCTGCCAGACCAGCTCGAAGGCGAGCGCCATGGCCTGCACCGGGTCCTCGCCGACGACCTCGCGCGCGCCCGGCCCGAACAGGCCGCAGGTCAGCGCGGCGCTGAAGCTTTCGGAGCCCGTCCGCTGAACCTCGCGCCGCGGCGCGCCGATCGCCAGCTCGAACGGCCGGCGCCTGCCCTCGAGGTTTTCCAGCCGGCAGGACAGCGAAAAGGGCGCCAGCGGCGGGCGCGGGCCGCTGCGCAAGGGCCGGAACAGCTCGGCGTTCAGCGCCGGGTCGAGGTCTTCCCAGTCAGGATCGAGGAATTCCGGCTCGAGGAGGTCCGGCAGGCGCAGCGGCGCCCCGGCATGGTCGACCAGACGCCGGCCCGCCTGGACCAGGCGGCGGCGCACCGCCATGGTCGCGACATCGAAGCAGCGCGCCGGGGTAATGCCCGTCGCCACCGGCGGCAGACCGTCGAGCCCCTCGCAATCGATCGAACAGGCGTAGACCCCGCGCGCGTTGCGCCGCGGCGCGTCGATGCGCAGCGCGAAGGGCGCGACAGTTCTCGCCAAATCCTGAGTCCGGCAGGAGATGGTGTACGATTCAATGGGCTGAGCCACCAGACGCCCTTAGCGACTTGCAATCCGCTCGCTGTTCCGGATTCTGAATTAAGACTTCCTGTCTTTTACAACAATGAGACCGGTCGAATCCGGCAACACGGTCTAGCTTAGGAGAAAACTGGGCCGAGATAAACCGGTCGGCCCTCTTCTTGTGGCGAGATCTGTCCAAATATCCTTCGCGCCGGGGACGGACAGGTACTATAGACCTATATCCAGTGGCGGAATTGGTCTGCCGAATTTACAGTTTGAATAACGCAGGTTAGCTGAACGCCAACAACGCTCACGCCTCTCTTTCTCCTTTGCCGTTCGACTAGGCATCCTTCTACAAATAGCCTTATCTTCTTCCCATTGTTGATCACAGTCCTCCGGCTTGCCCTTGGCTGTATCGCGGTTGAGTACAGGTGCCAAACCCAAGAGCGGCGCAAGAATTCGCACGATGTGAGGCAGTGCTGGAATCAGGGGCGCTGCGACAGCGGCAGGGACCGCCGCGACCTGGACATCCTCCGTTCGGCGACGGCTGCCCGGCTGTTTGCTCAAGGCATTGCGCAGCCGCGCCTCGCTCGGACCTCCAGGCTTGATGACACCGTCCGGCGCGAGCCCCTTCTCCCCCTGAAAGCGGGTGATCGCGGAGAACAGTTCATTGTCGGGATAGGGCGTCAGCCCGTAGTCGCGCGGCCGATAATAACCGAGCGTGCCGAGCGCGTGTTTGGTCAGCAGGACATCTTCCGGACGTGCCGCGCTGTCTCGCGACAGGCGCGATGAGATCTTGAACCCTCGAGCCATGAGAAACGACGCTCCCGAACGGCCCGGCCCACCAGGCTGCGTGGCGGCGTGACTCCGCGTCCCGACCGCAGGCGATGGCCGGCCGTGTCTGTTGCTATGGGTGTTCTCCTCGGCCTCCGAAGGGCAGGCGTTCGCGCGATGCGCAACAAGCAGCCGGAGTAACCGAGGGCACTGCCGTGAGAGTAGTCAAAAAGAACGAACAGGGAACATGAAAGTCGGCCAAACTCCCCACGCGGCCCCGGGCTGCCGGCCGTCACCGCAACGTGAAGACTTGCGAGGGCGCCCGTCCCTTGCAGGCGAGGCCCGGCGTGCCCATCCCCTTTTCGCGACGTCTCAAGGATTTGTTAACGCTCCCCCGGCTAGGCAGGAGTGGGAACGTCGAAGCGTGGCCGATGGGCAACAGCCGCCGGTGACCCTGATCACAGACGCGTCGAGGGCCGCGCGGCAGCCTGGCAATTAGGCTATTGTCGTCTTCGGGGACCGGCTGGATTCGTGGGTCAAATCATGTCCTTATCCTATCAGGGCCTCGCCCGGGAGGCCCTTGCTGACTCCTGCGTCGAGCGCGAAGATACCGATGACGCGGGCGCCCCGTCGCGGGCGCGCCGACTCAAGGTCGGCGTGCTCGTCGATCTGGAGGACGGGCCGGGCGCCGGCGGCCATGTCAAGTTCTGGCGCAACGTCGCGCGGGCCGCGTCGGCCCTCGACTGGCCTGTCGATCTGACGGTTCACGTGCAGGGATCCCAGCACACTGTCAGATCGCTGTCCGAACAGGTGCGCATCGTCGCCCTGCCGCCCGTGCTGTCGAGCCGGCGGCTCGGCCTCGGCCGTTTCGTGCCCGACCACAGCGACCTCGCCCCGCTGCACATCGGCCTTGCCCGGGCGCTTGCCCAGTACGATCTGGTACACACGACCGATGCCTATTTCGCCTATGCCAAGACCGCCGAGCGCCTCGCCGGCCGGCTGGGCGCCAGCCTGGTGACCTCGGTGCATACCGACACGCCGGCCTATGCCAGGCTCTACACGATGCGCATGATCGAGCACCTCCTGGGCGACGGCCGGCTCGGCCGCCAGGTGCTGGAGCGCTGGGCCGTGCCGGAGCGGCTGGAAGCGGGCATGCGCCGCCGCTTTGCGCGGCACCTGCGCCGCTGCCACCACGTCTGGATCTCGCCCAAGCAGTGTCCGGCCGGCGCCGAGCCGCCGCTGCTGCACCCTTCCGCCTCGATCCTGCGCCGCGGCATCGACAAGGAGACCTTCGCGCCGCAACGCCGCGACCGGCGCCGGCTGAACGAGCGCTTCGGCATCCCGCCCGAGGTGCCGGTCGTCGCCTTCGCCGGCCGGGTCGACCGCGCCAAGGGCGTCTTGACCCTGGCCGAGGCGGCGCGCCGCCTGATCGAATCGGGGCAGGACATCCACGTGCTGCTGGCCGGCGCCGGGCTCGACGAGGAGACCGTCCGCCGCCAACTCGGCGCACGGGTCCACCTGCCCGGCGTGGTGACGCAGGACGAGCTCGGCTGGCTGCTCGCCTCGGCCGATCTCTTCGTCTTCCCCTCCCAGGTCGAGGTCGCGCCCAACGCGGTGCTCGAGGCGCAGGCGGCCGGCCTGCCCGCCCTCGTGGCGCCGGAGGGCGGGGGGCTCTACGTCGAGCGCGACGGCGAGGACGGCATCGTCGTGCCCGACCCGGACCCGGCGGCCTGGACCGCGGAGATGGCCGCGTTGCTCGAGATGCCGGCGCGGGCGCGCGCCATCGGCGCGGCGGCACGGCGCCGGGTCGAGCGCCGGCACCCGAGCTGGCGCGACGTGCTGGAACAGGACCTGCTGCCGCACTGGCTGCGCGCCCGCCGGCCCGCCGAGCCACGCGACGCGGCGCATGTTTGGCGCACGCATCCTCGTTCTCGTACCGCATCCTGACGACGAGGTCGTGGGTTGCGCCGCGGCCATCGGCCGCGCGCGGCGGGAAGGCTGCGCCCTCTATGCCTGCTATCTGACCGACGGCGTGCCGGCGGCCGGGACCCTCTGGCCCTGGCAGCGGCGCGGCCGCGCCGCGCGCGCCGAGCGCCGCTGGCGCGAGGCGAAACGTGCCGCCGCCGCGCTCGGGCTGACCATGCTGGCGCGCCCCATCCTGCCGACCCGCTCGCTGAAGGACCATCTGGACGCGACGCTGGAGAGGATAGGGCGAGCGGCGCGCGAGACGGCCGCGACCATGCTCTGGGTTCCCGCCTACGAAGGCGGCCATCAGGATCACGACGTCGCCAGCTTCCTGGCCGCGCGTCTTCGCCGGCAACTCCCGGTCTGGGAGTTCAGCGAGTACCATTTCGCCGGCGGCCGCGTCGCCAGCCAGCGCTTCATCGCGCCGAGCGGCGAGGAGACCGAGCTGACTCTGAACGACGGGGAACAGGGCGAGAAACGCCGCCTGCTGGCGCTCTATCGCTCGGAACGCGGCAACCTCGGCTACGTCGGCTGCGACCGCGAGGTCTTCCGGCCGCAGGTCGACTACGATTACGCCCGGCCGCCCCATTCCGGGCGCACCTTCTACCAGCGCTTCCAGTGGGTGCCGCGCCACCCGCGCATCGACTACACCACGCCCGAAGAGGTCTCGGCCGCGCTGACCGCCTTCGCGGCCGGACGCGGCGCGGCCGGACCCTGAGGGGGCGGGCTACTCGGCCGCGGCGGCCGGGTTCTCGACCCCGAGCGCCCTGGCCACGCCGGCCCCGTAGGCCGGATCGACCTTGTGGAAGTGGGCGAGCTGACGGCGCACGATCGCCTCGGGCACGCCCTCCATGGCGGCGGCGATGTTGGCGAACAGCCGCTTTTTCTGCCCCTCGTCGAACAGGTTGAACAGTGCGCGCGGCTGGGCGTAGTCGTCGTTGCCCTCGCGGTGGTCGTAGCGGTCGGCGTCGCCGGAGATCTTCAGCGCCGGCTCCTTGGCGCGCGGATCCTCCACCGGCCCGCCGAACGAGTTGGGCTCGTAGTAGGCGTCCGGGTTCGGGTTGTTGGCGAAGAAGCGCATCGGTCCGTCCTTGTGGTAGTGGCGCACCGGGCAGCGCGGCGTGTTGACCGGCAGTGCCTCGTAGTGCGTGCCGAGCCGGTAGCGGTGAGCGTCGGCGTAGGCGAAGATGCGCGCCTGCAGCATCTTGTCGGGCGAAAAGCCGATGCCCGGCACGATGTTCGACGGGCTGAAGGCGGCCTGCTCGATTTCGGCGAAATAGTTGTCGGGATTGCGGTTGAGCTCCATCTCGCCGACCTCGATCAGCGGATAGTCGCCGTGCGGCCAGACCTTGGTCAGGTCGAAGGGGTTGTAGGGCGTCTTCTCCGCGTCGGTTTCCGGCATGACCTGGACGAACAGGCGCCACTTGGGGAACTCGCCGCGCTCGATGGCGCCGAACAGGTCTTCTTGCGTCGATTCGCGCGTGCGTCCGACGACCTCGGCCGCCTCCGCGTTGGTCCAGTGCTTGTGGCCCTGCTGGGTCTTGAAGTGGAACTTGACCCAGAAACGCTCGCCGGCGTCGTTCAGGAAGCTGAAGGTGTGCGAGCCGTAGCCGTTCATGTGGCGCACCGACTGCGGCAGGCCGCGGTCGGACATCAGGATGGTCACCTGGTGCAGCGACTCCGGGCTCAGCGACCAGAAGTCCCACATCGCCGTGGCCGAGCGCAGGTTGCTGCGCGGATGGCGCTTCTGGGTATGGATGAAGTCCGGGAACTTGTAGGGGTCGCGCACGAAGAAGACCGGCGTGTTGTTGCCGACCAGGTCCCAGTTGCCCTCCTCGGTGTAGAACTTGACCGCGAAGCCGCGCACGTCGCGCTCCGCGTCCGCGGCGCCCTGCTCGCCGGCCACGGTCGAGAAGCGCGCGATCATCTCGGTCGTCTTGCCGACCTCGGAGAAGATCTTCGCCTTGGTGTAGCGCGTGATGTCGTTGGTAACGGTGAAGCTGCCATAGGCGCCCCAGCCCTTGGCGTGGACCGTGCGCTCGGGGATGCGCTCGCGGTTCTGGTGGGCGAGCTTCTCGAGCAGCTGGTAGTCCTGCAGCAGCAGCGGCCCGCGCGGACCGGCGGTGATCGAGTTCTGGTTGTCGGGCACCGGCGCGCCGGCGCTGGTGGTCAGGGTCCTGTCGTCGCTCATCGGGCTCTCCTCTCGCTCCGCGGGACCGGCCTTGCGCAGCGGCCGGCCGGACGAACCCATGATCGCCCCGAAGGCGTCATAACACCATTCGATTGTTTCAGCGAATGCGATAGGCTTCACCTATGAACCTGCGCGACCTGGAGTATCTCGTCGCGGTCGCCGAGCAGCGCCATTTCGGCCGCGCGGCCGCCGCCTGCCACGTCAGCCAGCCGACCCTCTCGGCGCAGATCCGCAAGCTGGAGGGCGAGCTCGGCGTGACCCTGTTCGAGCGCGGCGGGCGCGAGGTCGCCCCGACCCCGGTCGGCGCCGAGATCCTGGCCCATGCCCGGGTGGCGCTCGATCAGGCCGCGGCCATCCGGGCGCTCGCGCAGGACCGGCGCGATCCGCTGGCCGGGCCGCTGCGGCTCGGCGTCATCCCGACCCTCGGGCCCTATGTCCTGCCCTTCCTGCTCGGCCCCCTGAAGGCGGCCCACCCGCGTCTGGGCCTGGTGCTGACCGAGGAGGTCACCGACCGGCTGCTCGCCGGCCTCGCCGACCGCAGCCTGGACGCTGCCCTGGTCGCGACCCCGCCGGAGGGCCCCGGCCTGATCGACCTGCCGCTGTTCGACGAGCCCTTCTGGCTCGCCCATCCGGCCGGCCACGACCTGCAACGCCTGGAACGGGTCAGGGAGCGCGATCTGGCCCGCCCCGACCTGCTGCTGCTGGCCGACGGCCACTGCCTGCGCGAACAAGCGCTCGGCCTCTGCCGCCTGGCGCCGGCGCCCGCCGCCGGCGACCTGCGCGCGGCCAGCCTGGAAACCCTGATCCAGCTCGTCGCCGCCGGCTTCGGCTACACCCTGGTGCCGGCCCTGGCCCTGCGCGGCAGCTGGGCGAACGACCCCCGTGTCGTCGTGCGGCCCCTGGCGCTGGCGGGCGCGGCACGGCGCGTTCGACTGGTCCATCGCGCCGGCTTCCCGCGCCGGGCCGCCGTCGCCGCCCTGGCCGAGGTGGTGCGCGCGAACCTGCCCCAGACGGTCGCCCTCGCCGATCAACCCTCGGCCGCTGCGCCCGCGGGGTCGGCCAGCGCGTAGATCTCGACCGGGGCGCTGCGGCCGCGCAGGCCGGTGGCGCCGACCGGCCGCGTCGCCGGCTCCAGGACGCCGCGCTCGGCGACGATGCGATCGACCACCTCGACCGGCACGAAGCGGCTGAACAGCCCGGCGACCTCGGCCTTCTGCCGCTCCGCCTTGGCGTGGTCGCGCACCAGGCTGCGCGCCCGGCGCACGGCGACCGCGAGCACCCCCGCCGCGAGCAGGATGACGAGGCTCTCCTCGATGCGGTTGCCGATGCCGATGAAGTCGGGATCGAGAAAGACCGCCAAGTACTCCTCGGCCGAGGGCCCGGGCGGCAGGTCGCTCCACGACAGGCGCCGCTCCATGCCCGCGACCACCCAGCCGAAGGCGGCCCACAGGCCGGCCACCGCGACCGCGCCGGTCCACAGCACGAGGCCGGGCGAGAGCGACAGGGCGGCGACCGCGAGCACGAGGATCAGATAGGTCGTGCCGTAGGCGCGAAAGGCGATGATCTGCGGCACGTCACCGGCGGTGCTGAGCGGCATGAAGGCGGCGAGTGCCGCCAGCGCCAGCACGTCGATGCCGATGAAGGCGTAGCGGTGCCAGAGCCGTTCGCGGCAGCTGCCGATCAGCAGGTAGTGCCAGACGCCGAGCGCGATGAAGGCGCCGACGATCAGGCCGCCATAGAGGTTGCCCGGCCAGTTGTAGCCCAGCGTGAGCCAGAGGAAGACGGGAATCAGCGCCAGGGTTCGGCCTTTGATCGCCAGGCGCAGGCCGTCGCGTTCCGCCTCGGCGATGCGCGCCTCGACCTCGCCGGCGGCCTTCGGGCCGCTCATCCGCGACATCAGGGGCGAAATTGCGTCGCCGGAACGCAACTCTCGCGCGGCGATGCTGCTAGCGTGCGCCGCGTTCGCCCGTCCGCGACCCAAAACCGAGACGAAGAAGGAGGATCCCGATGACCGACAAGACCCATGCCCTGATCGTCGGCGCCGGCGACGGCCTCAGCGCCTCGCTCGCCCGTCTGTTCGCCGCCGAGGGCATGAACGTCGGGCTCGCCGCGCGCCACCCCGAGAAGCTGACCGGCCTGTGCAGCGAGACCGGCGCCGAGGCCTTCGCCTGCGACGCCGCCCGCGAAGACCAGGTGCTCGAGCTGTTCCGCCATGCCGAATCGGTGTTCGGGCCGGTCGGCGTCGTGGTCTACAACGCCAGTGCGCGGGTGCGCGGGCCGATCACCGAGCTGGATCCTCCGCTGGTCCGCAACGCGCTCGACGTTTCCGCCTTCGGGGGCTTCCTGGTCGGCCAGGCCGCGGCGAAATCCATGCTCGCGCGCGGCGCCGGCGGCGCCATCTTCTTCACCGGCGCCTCGGCCAGCGTCAAGGGCTACGCGCAGTCGGCCTCCTTCGCCATGGGCAAGTTCGCGCTGCGCGGGCTGGCCCAGTCCATGGCGCGCGAGCTGGCGCCGCAGAACATCCACGTCGCCCATTTCGTCATCGACGGCGCGATCCTGCCGCGCGGCAGCGAGGACCCCGCCGACCGGCCCGACAGCCGGCTGCACCCGGACGCGATCGCCGAGACCTACCTGGCCGTCCTGCGCCAGCACCGCAGCGCCTGGACCTGGGAGGTCGAGCTGCGGCCCTGGGTCGAGAAATTCTGACAAGGGCGTCCCGGGGGGGGGCTAGCCGGCCGGATTGAGACGCTGCAGCAGCCGCCGCACGATCGGCTCGACCTCCCGCCAGCTCATGCCGGGTTCGATCTCGTCGTCGTAGAGAAGGCGTAGCAGCAGCCGGTCGTGCCGGGTCAAACGGAAGTGGTCGCTGCTGTCGTTGAAGATCGACGGCTCGATGTCGTCGGAGTCGTTGGGCAGGCCGAGAAGCTGCGTCGTCTCCTCGACGATGCAGGCCTCGGTCAGCCAGGCATCCGCCTCGGCCGGAATGAAGATGGCACCTTCGATAATGGCGCCGTCCGGCCCCACCTTCATGGTGCCGAAGCAGGCGTTGCCGTCGCCCGCCTCGATCAGGCCCTGCAACTCCGCCCTGTTGAGCCCGAAGGCGGCGATCTGGCGCTCGTAGTAGTCGCGCCAGACTTTCGAAATGGGCTCCTCGGTGAAGGTCAGCGTGACGTTGTAGCGCGGCCCCTCGGCGAGACTGACGTCGTGGCCGGT
Organism: uncultured Kiloniellaceae bacterium; assembly: GCA_964503295.1. Lineage (GTDB taxonomy): Bacteria > Pseudomonadota > Alphaproteobacteria > Kiloniellales > Kiloniellaceae > CAZDBC01. Next base: position 10,883 of record CAZDBC010000038.1, read on the forward strand.
GGTCGCCGCCAGATCGGCCAGATGATCCTCGATCAGGCGCAGGTCGGCGACCGCCACCGGACCGAGCACCTGCACGCGCAGCGGCATGCGCCACTTCGCGATGCCCGAATCGATCTCCTCGCCGGTCTGCAGATCGACCAGGCCGAACTCGGTCTCCAGGGCGACGACCCGGAAGTTGCGCAGGATCTGCTCGTTCGAGGGCAGACGATCGGCGCCGGCGAGGCCCGGGGCGGCGCCTAAGACCGGCAAGCCGGCCAACAGCAGCGCGGCCAGCGCGCGGCGCCACGGTGCGGCAGGGCGTCGAAAGGGCAGTCGCAAAGGCATGGCAAACGGCCGCTCCCTCGTTATCGCAGCGCGTTAGGGTAGCTGCGCGATGTTAACGAAAAGCGCACGGTCCAGCCAGGGTGTCGGCCGGACGCAAGGCGCGGTGGCCAGGCCCGCGGCCATGGTTTAGAGACAAACTGGCGCCTGCCCAAGCGGGAAGGCCCGGCCGGCATCGCGCGTTGCGGCGATGCGCCGGAACCGCGGCGCCACGCGCCGGCGAAACCTGCAGCGCGGCGCCACGACCGGGAACATGACAGGAAGGAGAGCCGGCGCCATGCCGTCCGCCGCCCGCCGAGCCCTGGTCGTTGCCAATCCCAAGAGCGGAACGGCGGACCGCCTCGAGGCCTGTCTCGATCGCCTGCGCGCCGGCGGGCTCGAGCTCGATCTCCTGGCGCTAGAGGAGACCGGCGATGCGGCCGCCGAGATCGCGCGGCGCGCCGGCGTTTGCGATATCGTCGTCGTAGCCGGTGGCGACGGCACGCTGAATCTGGCTGCACCGGCACTGCTGCGCGCCGCGCGGCCGCTCGGCATCCTGCCGACCGGCACCGCGAACGACCTCGCCCGGACGCTCGGGCTCCCCCTGGTGCCGGAGGAGGCCGTCGAGGTGATCCTCGGCGGCCGGCCGGTGCCGATCGATCTCGGCCGCGTCAACGGACGGCCCTTCTTCAATGTCGCGAGCATCGGCCTGGCGGCTCAGGTCGTGCGCTTTCACCGCGGTCCGCGCAAGCGCCACTGGCGCCTGTTCAGCTACCCTCTCAGCCTCTACGACGGCTTCCGGCAGACGCGCGCCTTTACCGCCAAGGTCGCGCGGGACGGAGAGGCGCGTCGGGTCCGCTGCATCCAGATCTCGGTGGCCAACGGCCGGCATTACGGCGGCGGCCTGACCGCGGCGCCGGACGCCCGCATCGACGACCGGACGCTCCAGGTCTTTTACATCAAGCCTTTGAGCCTGCTAAGATTGGTCTTCATGTTCTTCGCCTTCCGGACCGGCTGGCACGTGCGCGACGAGCGGGTCGAACGTTTCAAGGCTCGGCGCGTTACCATCGAGACTCGACGCCCCATGGCGATCGACGCCGACGGCGAGTTGGTCGGCCGGACCCCGGCCGCTTTCGACCTGCTGCCCGGCGCGCTCGAAGTCCTGGTGGCCGAACCCGAGAAGCAGGAGGCCGTAGCCGATGGCGCTGTTGCGCAGTGACTTCGAGACGGCGGTTCACGATCTTCTGGTCGCCTGCCGCGACGCTGGTCACGGTCATGGCGAGGCCGCCGAGATCGTCGCCCAGGAGGACATCGCCGCGCGTCTGCGCGCGCTGGCCGAGCGCCGCGAGCAGGCGGCCGACGCGCTGGCCGAGGAGGTCCGCCGGCGCGGCGACGTGCCCGATGCGCCCTCGGGCGAGCGGAGCCTGCTGCACGACGTTGTGGCGCGCTCCAGGGCGCTGATCGCAGACGACGAGCGCGTCGAGCTGCTCGACGATCGGATCGATGCGGAGCGGCGCCTGCAGGACAGCGCGGCAACGGCCCTGGCGGCCGAGGATTGCGAAGACTCAGGTCCGCTGGTCGAGCATGTGCGGCATCTGCGCGACGACAGCGCCAGGACCCTGGAGGCGCTTGCCGGCTGGCGCGACAAGCTTGCGCAGCGCGGCTGAACCCGTGCAGCGGGCAAGGAGAGAAAGGCGAGGATGTCGAACCGCCGCGAAGACGACAGCCCGGACTGCCTGGTCGAGCGCTTTTCCGCCCTGGTCGATCTGACCGCCGCAGAGACCGACTGCCTGCACGCCCTGCAGAAGCGCGAGCGCGTCGCGCCGGCGGGCAAGGAGCTGATGCGCCAGGGCGGCGCGACCGACGAGCTTTACGTCCTGCGAAGCGGCTGGGCGCACGCCTACCGGCAACTGAGCGACGGTCAGCGGCAGGTGCTCGAGGTCCTGCTGCCCGGCGACGTGCTCGGCATGCGCCAGCTCGGCCTGCCGCGCGCCTTGAACTATGTCGTGACCCTGAGCGACGCGGTGGTCTGCCCTTTTCCGAGAAGCCAGATCGAAGCTCTGCTCAGCGATTTTCCGCGCCTCGCCAAGGCACTCCTGACGATCAGCGCGCGCGAGCAGGCCATCCTGGTCGAGCGCATCGTCGATCTGGGCCGGCGCGACGCCTATCAGCGCATGGCCCATTTCTTCGTCGAGATCGCGGCGCGCCTGGCCACGATCCGGCAGGTCGAGGGCTGCGACTTCCGCTTTCCGCTCAGCCAGGCGGTGCTGGCCGACGCCCTCGGCATGAGCAAGGTGCACGTCAACCGCACCCTGCAGCGCCTGCGCGCCGAGGGCCTGATCGAGCTGCGCAGCGGTACGCCGCGCATGGCCCGGCTGTGCGACCTCGACGGCCTGATCGCGGCGGCCGAGTTCGAGGCTTTCTACCTCAACGAGCGCTTCTTCGCGGCGCACCGGCAGGCAGCGGGCGCTCCACCCGGCCCGGCCCGCTCGGCCTGAGCGGCCGGCGGGCTCGCCGTCTGCGGCTACGCGGCCGGCCGGCGGCGCCGCCTCCAGGCGCCCGCGCCTAGTACCGCCAAACCGAAGCCGAATAGCGCCAGCGACCCCGGCTCGGGGATTGCCGCCGCCTCGAAGTCGGCGCTGAAGGAGCTGTCGGTGAAGGCGACGTTGACGTCATCGAAGTAGGCGGTGGTGTCCGGGTTGGTCGAGCCCTGCCCGATGCC
>CAZDBC010000039.1:0-13509 GCA_964503295.1 uncultured Kiloniellaceae bacterium
TTCAAGAAGCGCCTGGAGGAGAAGACCGGGGCCGAAGTGTCCATCAACATCTTCCCCTACGGGACGCTGGGCACCTCGACGCAGCTCACCGAGCTGGCGGCCAACGGGGCGGTGCAGTTCACCAACGCCTCGCCGGGGCACCTCGGCAAGTTGATCCCGGAAATTCAGGTCTTCTCCATTCCCTATCTCCTCTCCAAGCACAACGAGTGCAACAAGGAGATCCTGGGCGGCAGCGAGGTGCTTTACGAGAGCCTGGAGGACGACTTCGAATCCCAGAACCTGAAGCTGCTGACGATGTATCCCGAGGGCGAGATGGTCTGGACCGCCAAGCGGAAGATCACCAGCCCCGAGGATTTCAATAACTTCAAGATGCGCACCATGACCTCGCCGCTGCTGGTCACGGCCTACGAGGCCTTCGGCGCCAACCCGACGCCGATGCCGTATTCGGAGGTCTACTCCGGCCTGCAGCTCGGCCAGATCGACGGCCAGGTGAACCCGATCTTCGCCATCGAGGAGATGAAGTTCTACGAGGTCCAGGAGTACATGATCTGGGCCGGCCAGCAGCAGTTCACCACCACGGTGGTGGCGGGCTACGACTTCTACCAGGGCCTGTCGGACGAGCGCCGGGCGATGCTCGACGAGACCATCGACGAGCTCGCCGACTACATCTTCCGGGTGCAGGAGGAGTACAACGCCGAGCGCCTGGAGAAGATCAAGGCGGCCAAGCCCGAGATGAAGATGATCGTGCTGTCCGAGGAGGAGCGTCAGCCCTTCCAGAAGGCGGCCGGGCAGGCGCGCCAGAAGTTCATCGAGATGACCGGCGAGAGCGGCGAGCGGGTGCTCAAGGCGCTCGAGGCCGAGCTCGAGGCGGCGGAGATGGCGGCCAACTAGACACCGTCACCGAACCTCTGTAACCGACCTCCCGCGCGGGGGCCGGCGGCCGAGACGGCCCCGGCCCCCGTTTTCTATGCGCCGGGACCAAGGGGTGCCGCGAACCGCAGGTGGCGCGTGCCCAGTGAGCGCTTGCCGGCGACCGGCCAGCGGTGCGAGCCTGACGCCGCAACCGGGCACCGACGCGGCTCACGGCCGGGCCGACGGAACTGCGTGCCACGAAGGCGCGTCGCTTCCCGTGGAGTGCCAGCGCCCGGGGAGGGCGCGCCAAGCACATGCTGATCCGCTTCGGCTACGACATCACGGTGACCTGCGGCGCACCGACGCCCATGATCTGCCTGCTGTCGTGCCATCCGGAGCGCGCTGCCGACCTGCGCGCGCCGGAGCAGCTGGTCGCGACGCCGCCGGTGTCGATCGCGAACTACCGCGATCTCTTCGGCAACCGCTGCCTGCGCTTCGTCGCGCCGGCCGGCGACTTTTCGCTGTGGGGAGACGGCACCATCGCGGACCACGGACGCCCCGATCCGGTGGTGCCGGAGGCCGCCGAGGTTCCGGTCGCAGCGCTGCCCGACGACACCCTGATCTACCTCATGGGCAGCCGCTACTGCGAGACCGACAAGCTGAGCCAGACCGCCTGGGATCTCTTCGGGGCACTCGCGCCGGGCTGGGGCCGGGTTCAGGCGATCTGCGACTTCGTTCATCGCCAGGTGACTTTCGGCTACGAGAGCGCGAATCCCACGCGCAGCGCCCTCGAGACCTATCAGGATGGGGTCGGCGTGTGTCGCGACTACGCCCATCTTGCGATCGCGCTGTGCCGCTGCATGAACATTCCGGCGCGTTACGTGAACGGCTACCTGGGCGACATCGGCGTGCCGATCCTCGACCCGATGGACTTCAGCGCCTGGATGGAGGTCTACCTGGGCGGTCGCTGGATGACCTTCGACCCGCGCAACAACCAGCCGCGGATCGGACGCATCGTGGTATCGCGGGGCCGCGACGCGGCCGACGTGCCGCTGATCAATTCATTCGGCACGCACCTGCTCAAGGCCTTCCGCGTGTGGACCTACGAGCTGAGCGCGCCGCCGCCGGCGGCGGCGACCTGAGGCCGGCGCCGGCGCAGGAACCTCCGCTAATCGCTGTCCAGGCGGCCCGCCAGCAGGGCCATGACCCGGCCGACCAGGGCCGCCTGGCGGTGGGTCTCGGTCTTGGCCATGGCGTTGCGCAGCAGGGTGCGCGCGGTGTGCGGCGAGATGCCGGTGCGCGCGGCATAGGCGGCAATGCTTTCGCCGCCGCACAGCGCCGCCGTGACGGCCGCCTCGGCCGCGGTCAGGCCGAGCAGACGAGCGATCACCGCGGGCTCGGGGCCTGGCGCCCGCGGGTCGGCAACGCGCAGCAGCGCCAGGCGGCGGCCGTGCGCCGCGCCGAAGCCGGCCGGCAGGGGCAGGACCTCGACCATGAGCGGGGTTGCGGCGCCGCGCCGATGCACCGCAACCAGTCCGCCGGCACTGTCGGGCGGGCCGTCGGCGACCCCGGCAAGGAGTCGCGCGAGCGCCTGTCCGTCGGCCGGACGGCTGCAGCGCAGGCGCCCGTGGCTAAGCGTCAGTCCGTCTCCGGCCCGCACGAGGCGCTCGGCGCGCGGATTGAGGAACACCACCCGGCCGCCGGCGTCGGCCAGGAGGACCGGCGCGGGCAGGCGGGCGAGCAGCGTCTCGAGCGCGGCGGCCGTGTGCTCGGCGCCCTCGACCAGCCGGCCGAGCTGGAGCGCCCGGGCGAGGTGGCGGCCGAGCCCGGCGAGCCGCTCCGCATCGCTTCTGTCGAAGACCCCGGTACGTCCGCCGCGGCGCACGATCAGGTAGGTGGAGAGGCCGGTCGTGCGCTCCAGGTCGATGCCCAGCAGGTGCTCGGCCGCGTTCGGACGGTAGAGCTCGTTGTAGATCTCGCTGCGGCGATAGAGCGCCTGGTCCGGGTAGTCGGTGTCGCTGTAGGGCAGCCCGAGCGGCACCGTCTTGAAATAGTGGAACAGCGGGCTGCGCGGGCCGTAGTGGGTCTCGTAGGCGTGCAGCGCCTCCTCCGAGACTCCGACCGTGTGGGCACGGACCCGGGCGAGCCCCGAGCGTTCGTCCTGGCTGAGCAGCACGGCCTGGTTGCCGTGGAAGGCCTCGACCAGATCGCCCACCAGGGTGCCCCAGCCGTTTTCCTCCAGCACCGCGTCGTAGATCCGCTCGATGAGCTCGGCTGCGGCCGCGTCGGTCATGATCGCGGGATGGTAGCGCGCCGCGCCGCCCAAGCCCAGCGCCGCGCGCCGGCCCCGGTCCGCGCCGTGAGACGCGGCATACCGCAAACGCGGTATGACGACCGCCGGCAGCAGGCCGCAGACTGCCTCCCGGGAACGTCGTGGTCAGAAGCGAAGGGGGGAGCGGGATGTTTCGAAGACTAGCGGGCTGGGTACTCGGCGGCCTCGTGCTGGGCGCGGCGGCAAGCGCACAAGGCGCCATGATCACCACGTCGGACGGTCAGGGGGCGGACGCCTCCCTGGTCGCCGGCGTCGACGCCGACAGCAATTTCGGCAGCGGCACCTTGCTGGAAGTCAAAAAGACACTCCTCCGCGGCGATACGATACTGTCGATGCTGCGCTTCGATCTCTCCGCGCTGACGGCGCCGGTCCTCGCCGCCGAACTGGTGCTGACGGCCGCCGGGCCGGGCGACGCAACCGTGAACGTCACCGGCCTGAACGACAGCGCATCCGGCCAGAATTGGGGGGAAACCGCGGTCACCTGGAACAACGCGCCCGGGCGGAGCGGCGCCGGCTTCGACGCCGCCACAACGACCTTCCTTGGCAGCATCGCGCCGCTCTCTTTTCCGGGCAGCGGAAGCCTCGCGACGACGGACCTGCTGAATTTTCTCTCGTCGGACAGCGACGGGCTGGTCACCTTCCTGTTGAACAGCCGGTTCAGCGGCGACGGTTTCTATGCTTCCAAGGAGAACGCGGACCTCGCCCCGCCGACCCTGAACCTGACCCTGGCCGAGCAGAGCGCGACGAGCGTCCCGGAACCCGGTACGCTGGCCCTCTTCGGGCTCGGCCTGCTCGGCGCCGGCATGGTGGCGCGTCGGCGCCCCCGTGCGCCGGGAGGAAGGAGGACGACATGCCCTGGGACAAAACCAATCGCCTGACGCGACGGGCCACGGCTTTCGGGCTGTTGGCCGCCCTGCTTCCCGCGGCGCCGGCGGCCGCAGAGGCGGCGATCGCGCCGCCGGACTGCAGCGAACTGGAGGCCTGGCTCGGCGGTATCGACCCCGACGACCGCTGGCAGCCGCTCGAGAACAACCGCGGCTGGGTGCCGCGCGCCTTCGCCGCGCCGGCCTTCGAGGAGACCTTTGGCCGGCCGGCGATGACCTGGCAGCCGGACGACGCGGTGGCGGTCGCCAACCGGATCTACGACTGCGGCCAGGAGGCGGGCCGGGACGGACGCCGGGATGCGCGCACCCTGCTTTACGGTGCGCGCGGCTACTTCCAGGGCAACCTGCGCGGCCTGCTGCTGGCGCAGGCCAAGGCCGAGCAGCGTGCCGCGCGCGAGGCCGAGCGGCAGGCGAAGCGGGAGGCACAGGCGGCCGAGCGCGAGCGGGAAGAGGCCGAGCGGCGCAAGGCGCGGGCCGCCGAGGCGCGCGCCCGTGCCGAGGCGCAACAGCGGGAGACGGCGGCCGAACTCGAGGCGGCGCTGGACGCCTTTCTGGGCGAGGCGGACTCGCCGGACTTCCTGCGCCGGCTGACGATGCTGCGCGCGGTCGACTTCCAGAATCCCGAGTCCTATGGCCAGGCCTACGGGCGGGTCGGGCGCTCCGGCCGGCAGATCCTGAGCATCCTGCGCAATCAAGGCAGCGACATGAGCGACCCGCGTGTCGCGCCGAGGCTGGAGGCGCGCGAGCGGGCGCTGCGCGACTCAATCACGGAGCACTACCAGCGTTCCATCGCAGGTCTGAACGACAGCGGCGGGTCCCTGCGGCAGCTTGACCATATGGAAGCCGAGATCGGTCGGGAAATGGCGCCGCTGCTGGGCGCCGAGGCGGCCAGGGAGCTGATGGCGGCGGTCGCGGCCAAGCGCGCGGCGATCAGGAAGGAGATCCTGGCCCGCGCCTACCGCCTGATCGACAGCGCCGAGACCGACAGAAGCGACGCGGAACAGGCGATCGCGCAGATCGGCAAGATCATGGCCGAGGCGCGCGGACTCGGCTTCGCGCGCGCCGACCTCGAGGCCCTGCGCGACCATGCCCGCAAGCGCCAGGCCGCGCTGGCCGGAAAGATCCTGGCCGCGCGGGCGACGGAGCTGAACGACTATCCGGAATCGCTGTACGGCCTGCAGCGCCTGGCCGGCGACATCGCCGGGACCCGGCGCGGCCCTGCCGCCCGGGCCGCGGAGTCGGCACGGCGCGCCTATCTCGATGCGGCGCGGGCGCGGCTCACGGAGATCGCCGCGGCGAGCCTGCCGGAATTCGAGGCGCAGCTGGCCGCCCTGCCGGAAAGTGCCGCTGGCCTCAAGCAGAGCGAGGCAACGGTCGTCGGTACGGCCGGTTTCGAGCAGGTCGGCGAGGCGGTGCGCGCCGACTACCTGGCGGCGCTGGAGGCACGGCGCGCCGAGATCAGCGCGGCGCTCGAAGCCAAGATGGCGGCGCGGCGGCGGGCCGCCGTGCAGGCCGGCGGCGATCCCGAACTGGTCGGGCGGACCTTCGTCGACGAGAAGCATTTCACGCGCATCGAGTTCCGCGACGAGAAGCTGGCGATCATCAACATCATGGGGATCCGTGCGGCCGGCGACTATCAGGTCAGCGCCGACGACGTGATCGTGCGCGGGCCGCAGGGCTCGCTGGTCTTCACGCGCCGGGGCAGCGGCGCGGATGTCCGCCTCACCGGCAACGGCATGACCCTGGAGCCGGCCGACTAGGACCGGGCGGCGGCGAGACGCCTCGGGTTGGATCCCGTGCGGCGTATCGCGAAGCGGCCTGCCAGGCGCCTGAAGGCCCGCGCGAAAGCACGTCCGCGAGCCCGGCGGCCACGGTCGAGATAGACGTCGAGGTCGAGGGCGCCGCAGGGCAGGCGGCGCAGACCGTCGTCGGGTCTCGGTTCCATGGGGCGCGTCTCCTCGAAAGCTGGTTGCTCGATGACGCCAGCCTGCCCGATGCCCGGCCGGGCCGCTTGAAGAGAGCCTTGCCGAAGCCTTGTGCTTTTCCCGATTTTTCCCTGCCCCTGCGTCGGGCCGCTGCTCTGCACTGCCGGCGCAATGCTATGCTGGCGCCATGCGCTATCGCTTTGGCAGCTGCGAGCTTCGCACCGACAGCCACGAGCTGTTCGTCGGCGGGGCGCCGCGCGCCGTGGAGCCGCAGGTCTTCGACCTGTTGCACCTGCTGGTTTCGCGCGCCGGCGAGCTGGTCAGCCACGACGAACTGATCGCGACGGTCTGGGGCGGGCGCATCGTCTCCGACTCCGCGATCAGCGCGCGCATCAGCGCGGCGCGCGCGGCGGTCGGCGACGACGGCGCGCGCCAGGCGCTGATCAAGACGGTGTCGCGACGCGGCTTCCGATTCGTCGGCGAGGTCGAGCGGCTCGACGGCGCAGTCGCCCGGAACCCGGCCGCCGCGGCGCCGGACAGCCAGCGGCTGCGCTTCTGCCGTGCGCCCGACGGGACGCGCATTGCCTTCGCGACCAGCGGCACCGGACCTCCCCTGGTGCGGGCCGGCCACTGGCTGACCCACCTGGAGCACGACTGGCACAGCCCGGTATGGCGCCCCTTTCTCGACGAACTGGGGCGCAGCTTCCGGGTCACGCGCTACGACCAGCGCGGCAACGGCCTGTCCGACCGGAACGTCGAAGATTTCTCGCTCGAGGCCTTCGTCGGCGACCTCGAGGCCGTGGTCGAGGCCGCCGGCCTGGACCGCTTCGCCCTCTACGGCACCTCGCAGGGGGCGCCGATCGCGGTCGCCTATGCCGTGCGCCATCCGCAGCGGGTCGGCCATCTGATCCTGCACGGCGGCTTCTTGCGCGGGCGGCTGCTGCGCGAGTCGGCCGCCGAAACCGAGCCGGCGGAGGCGCTGCTGACCCTGATCCGCCACGGCTGGGGCACGCCCGGCAGCCCCTTCCTGCAGGCCTTCGCCTCGATCTATGTTCCCGAGGGCACGCGCGAACAGATCGCCTCGTTGACCGAGCTGCAGCGCCTGACCGCGTCGCCGGAGAACGCGGCGCGGCTGCGCGCGGCGGTCGACCGTTTCGACGTCGGTGACCTGCTCGGCCGGGTCGCCGTGCCGACCCTGGTGCTGCACGCCCGCAACGACGGCGTGCAGCCGCTCGACCAGGGCCGGGCCCTGGCGGCCGGTATTCCCGGCGCCGAGTTCGTGCTGCTGGAAAGCGCCAACCACGTCATCCTGGAGCACGAACCGGCCTGGCCGCGCCTGTTCGAGGCGCTGCGCCGCTTCGTGCTCGGGTGAGGCGGAAAGGGGGCTGGACCCCGTCCGCCGTGGCCTTGCGCCTACACCGGCACGCCGATCACGGCGACGGTGTCGCCCATCTGGGTCAGGCCGGAGAAGTGGCGCGCGACCATGCGGTCAATCGAGAAACGACAGCCAGTGCTCTTCACCGACTATGGCGATGGGTTGCCCTGAGTTCTTCATGCTGACCGCCTTCTCTATCTTTCGGCCGAAAGTGGAATGGGCCCAACTGTCTGTGGCGTAGATTCCGATCACCAGATAATCGGTGCTCTTATTAAGGCTGCCAGCTTGGCCGCCGAGCTTCGCGACGGCGTTTTCGCAGTCCTTGCGAGAGCCGAAAGCGAAGGTGCCGGTGAAGCAGAAGCTGCTGCTGTCGAAGGTGATTGCGGGCGGCGGTTGATCGAGAGGCAAACGCGTCGATTTGAGAACCTCGCCGAGTTCCATGTCCCCGCCGGCGAAGTTGTGCAGCGTCTCGAAAAGCTCTCGCGCTTCCTCCTGGTCGAGCACGCCGTCGGACAGGATGTCGTCGACCCTTTGCAGAAGCGTGCTAACGACGGGATTGCCGATCACAGCTTCATTGGCGGCAAGCCACGTCTGCAGGTATTCGGCCTCGGCCTGGTTGATGCGTCCGTCCGCGACGAGTCCGCGGGCGACACCGATAAGTTCGTTCAGTTGTCGGTCGCCGATTCGCGCGCGATTGAAGAGCCGATGCAGCCGGTCTTCCATGGCCTCGCGCCCCCATGCAGCGAGCAGTCTGACACGGAAGAGTAACAGATCGACCGCGCAAAATCAGCCATCGGTTGCCGGGTGTCGGGTGTTCGGGCTTGATCCTTTGGCAGATCGGGGATGCGTGTGACGGCGAGTATATGGACAGACCCCCTCCTGTCCGGCCACCAGGCGACCTGGTCGCCGGCCGACCTCCCCCGGCGCGGGGGAGGATTCCGTCATGCGCCGCTGGAATCGTCTCACACCGGCACGCCGATCACGGCGATCGTGTCGCCCATCTGGGTCAGGCCGGAGAAGTGGCGCGCGACCAGGATGCCGTCGCGCAAGGCGTGGTAGTCGTCGGGCGCGCGGCCGCTGCGCTCCACGTCCCAGACGCGCGCGATCAGGTCGCCTTCGCGCAGCGCGGCGCCGAGATCGACGCAGAACTCGATCAAACCGGTCGACTCGCCGGTCAGGTAGCAGCGCCCGTCGGGCATGTCGAGTCGCTGCGTCGTGGCCGGCTCCGGATCGCCCGCCAAAATGCCGGCGTGGATCAGCAGGTTGCGCACGCCGCGTTTGGCGACGGCGACGCTCGCCGCCGTGCTGGTGCCGCCGCCACCGAGCTCCGTCGAGACGAAGACCTTGCCTTGCGCCTCGGCGGCGCTGTCGTACATGCCGACCGCGTCGATCTCGAGCAAGGTCATGGAGTAGGGCGCGGCGAAGGCTTCCATGGCGGCGACGCAGCGCGCCTCCTGCGCCTTGTCGTCGAGCCGATGGACCGCGGCGAAGGGCAGGAAGTCGAGCGAACGCCCGCCGGAATGGAAGTCGAGAACGTAGTCGGCGAGCGGCAGAAGCGTGCGCTCGAAGTAGTCGGCGATCTTCTCGGTCACCGTGCCGTCGGGCCGGCCGGGAAAGCTGCGGTTGAGGTTGCCACCGTCGATCGGCGAGGTGCGGCGCGCGGCGCGAAAGGCCGGGTAGTTCATGGCCGGCACGATGATGACCCGCCCGCTGACCCGTTCCGCGCGCAGCGCCTGCGCGAGGCCGTAGAGCGCGATCGGCCCCTCGTACTCGTCGCCGTGGTTGCCGCCGGTCAGAAGCGCGGTCGGGCCGTCGCCGTTCGCGACCACGGTGACCGGGATCATGATCGAGCCCCAGGCCGAACCGTCATGGCTGTACGGCAGCTTGAGGTGGCCGTGCTGCACGCCCTCGGCCGCGAAGTCGACGGTCGGGCGGATCGGGTTGGCGCGCGGCGCTCGGGTCTCGCCGGTCATGTTCGCTGAACTGTGGTTCATGATGATTGCTGTTCCGATACTACTCATTGGCGCCCTCATCCTTCGACGGGCTCAGGATGAGGGCGAAAGCTGTTTGCCATTTCCTTATCCTTCGACGGGCTCAGGATGAGGACGAAAGCTGTTTGCCATTTCCTCATCCTTCGACGGGCTCAGGATGAGGGCGAAGATTGCCTGCCGTTTTCTCGTCCCGCGACGAGCCGAGGATGAGGCACGGTTCGGTACGATGCCTTTCCGCTAGTCCTTCACGAAGAGCCGGCGCGGCAGGTTGCAGAAGCATTCGTAGCCGGTTTCGGTGATGCGGATCGACTCGGTGATCTCGATGCCGCCATCGTCGAGCCACAGGCCCGGCATGAAGTGGAAGCACATGTTGGGCCGGAGCTCGGTGCGGTCGCCGGCGCGCAGCGACATGGTGCGCTCGCCCCAGTCGGGCGGGTAGGACAGGCCGATGGAGTAGCCGGTGCGGCTTTCCTTCTCGAAACCGTGGCGGCGCAGCGTGGCGAAGAAGGCGGCCGCGATGTCCTCGCAGCGGTTGCCCGGCTTGGCCTGCTCCAGGCCGGCCTCGATGCCCTCCAGTACCGCCTTCTCGGCATCGAGGAACTTCCCGCCGGGCTTGCCGAGAAAGAGCGTGCGCGACAGCGGGCAGTGATAGCGCCGGTGGCAGCCGGCGATCTCGAAGAAGGTGCCTTCGCCGCGGCGCAGCGGCTGGTCGTCCCAGGTCAGGTGCGGCGCGGTCGCGTCGATGCCCGAAGGCGCCATGGGCACGATCGCCGGATAGTCGCCCCAGTGGCCGTCGGCGCCGGTGATGCCGACGTGGTAGATCTCGGCGACCAGCTCGTTCTTCCTCAGGCCGGGCTCGGCGATCTCGAGGATGCGCTCGTGCATGCGCTCGACAATGCGCGCGGCGCGGCGCATGTACTCGATCTCCTGGTCCGACTTGACCGCGCGCTGCCAGTTCACGAGGCCGGTGGCGTCGATGAACGTTGCCTCGGGCAGGCCCGCCTGCAGCGCCGCGTAAGCGGCCGCGGAGAAGTAGTAGTTGTCGAGCTCTACCCCGACGCGCAGCCGGTCCCAGCCGCGTTCGCGCAGGACCAGGCAGAGATGGTCCATGGGATGGCGCTCGGGCGACTGCACGTAGTGGTCCGGGTAACCGATGATGTCCTCGGGCTCCATGTAGACCGTGCGCCGCGCGCCGAGCGAATCCATGCCGCGCCCCCACCACAGGGGCTCGCCTTCGGGCCCGACCAGCACCGCCTGATGGACGTAGAACGACCAGCCGTCGTAGCCGGTCAGCCAGGCCTGGTTCGAGGGATCGGTGACCACCAGAAGCTCGATGCCCGCGGCCTCCATCGCGGCGCGCGTGACCGCGAGCCGTCCGGCATACTCGGCGGCCGAGAAGTCGAGCTCGACCGGGAGCGGCTTGTGCAGGACCTCCGCGACGGCCTTCGACTCGAGCAGCGATTGATCAGACATCGAAAGAGGCTCCGACTCCGGCGCTTCGGGCGCGGGCATGGGCAAGGGAGGCGATGGCGGTGTCCTGGACGCCGGTGCCGGTGAGGTCGGCGACCGTGACGTCGGACTCGGCGCGGCGGCCGGGACGGGCACCGGCGACGATTTCGCCGAGCTCGGTCACCGGCGCATCGGGGGCGAACGTGCCGCCGTCGATTGCGTGGTGCAGCTCCCCGAGCGCGGCGCACTGGCTGCGCCGGTCGGCGACGTAGAGATCGGCGCGCGTCAGCACGGCCGGCTCGAGCTCGTTCTTGTGCGGCGCGTCCGAGCCCATGGCGGTGACGTGCTGGCCGGGGCGCAGCCAGGCCGCCTCCAGGATCGGGCTGTTGGCCGGCGTGGCGGTGACGACGATGTCGGCCTGGGCGACCGCCTGCGCGGGCGAGGCCGCGGGCGCGACCGCGATGCCGAGCTCTTCGCCGAGCTCGCGCGCGGCGGTTGCGGCCTCCTCGGGCCGCCGGGCCCAGATGCTGGCGCGCTCGATCGGTCGCACCAGGGTCAGGGCCCGGAGCTGCAGGCGCGCCTGCTCGCCGGCCCCGAGCACGGCGGCACTGCGCGCGTCGGCGCGCGCCAGGTGCTTCGCGGCCACGGCGCCGGCGGCGGCGGTGCGCACCGCGGTCAAGTAGCCGTTGTCGAGCAGCACGGCCTCGACCAGCCCGGTGCGCGCGCTGAACAGGATCATCAGGCCGTTGAGGCTGGGCAGGCCGAGCTTCGGGTTGTCGAAGAAGCCGGGGCTGATCTTGATCGCGAAGGACTCGATGCCCGGCACGTAGGCGGTCTTGACGTCGACCTCGCCGTTGGCGTCCTCGATGTCGAGGCGCAGGATCGGCGGCATGACCACCGGCTCGGTGGCCAGCGCCGCGAACGCCCGCTCGATGCAGTCGACGGCGTCGCGGTCGAGGCCGACCGCGTCGCGGAGCTGGCGTTCGTTGAGCAGCAGGACGGAGCTCATGACTCAGCCCAGACCCTTCCTCTGTTCGGTGACGATGCGGTGGTGCAGGTCCATGGCGATGTTGCCGCCGCTGACCAGCAGCACGGTCGGCCCGCGGGCGCGCAGCTTGCCGGCGAGCAGCGCGCCGACAGCGACGGCGCCGGAGCCTTCGACGACCTGGCGCTCGCGCCAGTAGAGATGGGCGATGCCGGCGGCGATCTCCTCCTCGCTCAGCAGGATGAGGTCGTCGACAAGCTCGCGCACCAGCGCGAAGGTATAGCGATTGTCGAGCCCGATGCCGCCGCCCAGGGAATCGGCCAGGGTCTCCAGCTCCTCGACCTGGACCGGGTGCCCGGCGCGCAGGCTTTCGTGCATGGCCGCGCCGCGCGCCATGGAGACGCCGACGATGCGCATGCCCGGCTTGACCGCCTTGAGGGCGAGCGCGATGCCCGCGATCAGGCCGCCGCCGGAGACCTGCACCACCGCCGTCTCGACTTCGGGGCACTGCTCCAGGATCTCCAGGCCCAGGGTGCCCTGGCCGGCGATGATGTCGGCATGGTCGAAGGGCGGCAGCATGGTCATGCCCTCCTCGGCGACCAGACGGTCGACCTCGACCTGGGCCTCGTCCTGGGAACGGCCGACGATGCGCACCTCGGCGCCCTCGGCCTCGATCGCCTCGACCTTGTTGGCCGGCACCAGCTTCGACATGCACACGACGCAGCGCACACCGGCCGCGCGGGCGGCGCTGGCCAGCCCGCGGCCGTGGTTGCCGGTCGAGGCGCCGACCACGCCTTTCGACTTGGCCGCCGCGTCGAGAGCGAGGATCGCGTTGCTCGCGCCGCGCAGCTTGAAACTGCCAGTGCGCTGCTGGTGCTCGAGCTTGAGATGGACCTCGGTGCCGGCGCGGCGACTCAGGCTGTCCGAGCGCTCGAGCGGCGTCTCGCGCACGACGCCGGCGATGCGCCGGCGCGCGGCGTAGACCTCGGCCGCCGTCGGCGGCGGCGCCGTTGCCGCTTCCTGCGCGGGAGCGGGGGCGGTGCGCTGCATCAGCCGGCCTTCCTGCTTTCGGGCGCTTGCAGGGTCAGGAGCCGGCCCAGCCCGGCGACCGGCGCGGTCCAGCCGAGCGTGCGCAGCGCGCGCCAGAGGGTCGCCTGGTTGCTCGTGACCACCGGTCGGCCGATGGCCGCCTCGATCTCGCCGACGAGCGGCGCGGCCGGCAGCGCGGTGCAGGAGATGAAGAGCGCCTCGGCCTCCGGCGCGGCGATCGCGCGCGCGGCCGCGACGATGTCGGCCGGCTCGACCGCGGCCATGTCGCGGTCGTCCTCCATGTCGAAGCAGCCGGCGGCGACGATGTCCAGGCCGCGCCCCCGGAAATAGTCGCGCAGGGCGGCGGTGACCGGGCGCGTGTAGGGGGTGAGCAGGGCGACGCGCCGCACGCCGAGCGCGGTCAGGCCCTCGAGCGCGGCGGCGGCCGGCGTGATCACCGGCACGCCCGGCTTGGCAGCCTGAATGGCCGCGGTCACGGCCGCCTCGCCGATGTACATGGAGCCCGAGGTGCAGCTGAAGACCAGGGCGTCGAGCGTCTCGCCGGGCAGGATGAGCTCGGCCGCCGCGCTCAGGTGCGGCTGCATGCGCAGCAGGTTGGCCTCGCTGGTCGCCTGTTTCAACGGCCGCGGCACGGCTCGCTGCAAATGCTGCCAGGTCGGGCGCCAT
>CAZDBC010000040.1:0-13502 GCA_964503295.1 uncultured Kiloniellaceae bacterium
AATGCGACCTTCCAGCGCGGCCGCAAAAGCCACAAGTGGCTGCCGGACACTGACTGACGCTGTCCGCTTGGCCTGGTGACGAAACGGGCGCGCTTGACCGCCAGGCTCCCGCTGACCTCGATGACAAGGTCCGAGACCGTCAGCTCGTCCAGCTTCTGACTCGATCGCCGGAGGAAATCCCCGACCGCCCGCCGGCCGACCGCCGGCGCTCCGATCGGAGGCTGCATCACGATCTCGTCGGCACAGAGCATGAGAACGTCATCGTGACGCCCGTCCCGCTCGGCGCGCAGCCAAGAGGCGTGAATCCGCTCGATCAGCTCACGATCGTCTCCCCTGTCACTCACCCCCATCCTCCGATAGGTGCGCGTCATTGAACGCTCCCCGCTCCCGGGCGCGCCAGCTTGCCACCAGACCGCGCCCCGTGATACCGAAGATCGCGGTTTTCGTTCTCGGGGTCGCCTCCGGCCCGCAATCCCAGGCCGTCATGGACAGCATCGTTGATTTTCTGAAGGACCGGCGCATCGACGAGGTCGAGTGCCTCGTGCCCGACATGGCCGGCATCGCGCGCGGTAAGATCCTGCCCGCCGACCGCTTCATCAAGGGCATGCACTCGAACGGTCTGCGCATTCCCGAGGCGATCTTCATACAGACCGTCAACGGCGACTATCCGGTCGACAGCGGCGACGTCATCTCGATCGCCTCGCAGGACGTCTTCCTGCGCCCCGACCCCTCGACCATTCGCATCGTGCCCTGGTACGAGGAGCCGACGGCGCAGGTCATCTGCGACGCCTTCTTCTTCGACGGCACCCCGGTCGAGATCTCCTGCCGCCAACTCCTGCGCCAGATCATCGCGCTGTTCGAGGCGCGGGGCTGGCGTCCGGTGGTGGCACCGGAACTGGAGTTCTTCCTGGTCGACATCAACACCGACCCGGATTACCCGCTGGTGCCGCCGATCGGCCGGTCGGGACGGCGCGAGACCTCGCGTCAGTCCTACGGCGTCGATGCGGTCAACGAGTTCGATCCGCTGTTCGAGGAGGTCTACGACTTCTGCGAGGCGCAGGCGATCGACATCGACACCCTGACCCACGAGGGCGGCGCCGCCCAGATGGAGATGAACTTCAACCACGGCGACCCGCTGCTGCTCGCAGACCAGGCCTTCCTGTTCAAGCGCACGGTCCGCGAGGCCGGCTTGCGCCACAAGGTCTACTCCACATTCATGGCCAAGCCCATGCAGGGCGAGCCGGGCAGCTCGATGCACATCCACCAGAGCCTGGTCAGCGCCAAGACGGGGCGCAATCTCTTCGCCCAGTCCAACGGCAAGGACACCCGGCTCTTCATGAGCTACATCGGCGGCCTGCAGAAGTACCTGCCGATGACCATGCCCCTGCTCGCGCCCAACGTGAACTCCTACCGGCGGCTGATGCCCAACACCGACGCCCCGATCAACACGCATTGGGGCTACGACAACCGCACGGTCGGCCTGCGCGTGCCCCACTCAGAGGCGGGCGCGCGCCGGGTCGAGAACCGCCTGGCAGGCGCCGACGCCAATCCCTACCTGGCGCTCGCCGCCTCGCTCGCCTGCGGCTATCTCGGCATGGTCGAGAAGCTGAAGCCACGCCAGCCGGTCGAGGGCAGCGCCTACCGACTGGCCCACACCCTGCCGCGCACCCTCTATGACGCCCTGCACCGCTTCAACGGCAACCGCAACGTCAAGCGGATCCTGGGCGAGAAGTTCGTCGACGCGGTCACCCTGGTGAAGGAGTGCGAGCTGGACGCCTACCAGACCGTGATCTCATCGTGGGAGCGCGAGCACTTGCTCTTGAACGTCTAGGCTTCCATGCTGACCGTCCTGGAGACGGGAAGGACGAGGAGCAGGGCCATGTCCCGCCCCACCGCTTCGCTGCTTGAATGGTCAGGGCCCCGGACCCCGCGACGCGCCGCGGTCCGCCGCAGCCGCCATGCCGAGCTGCTGATCCTCTGCGCCCGCATCGGCTTCAACCCCTAGCTAACGCCCGCCGCCGGGCCGCGGCACACTGCGGCAACGGCGCTTCGCACGCGCTCGCGCCCCAACTTGCGCGAGCGCACGGCAGACACTTCAGCCTGGGGAGTCGAGCAGACATGAGCACCGTCAGCGTCCGCAACGCCACCCGCTACTGGCGCGACCTCGACACGCGTCACCATCTCCACCCTTTCACCGACTACAAGGGCCTGGCCGCCGAAGGCGGCAGCCGGATCATTACCCATGCCGAAGGAGTCTGGCTGACCGATTCCGAGGGCAATCGGATTCTCGACGGCATGTCGGGCCTGTGGTGCGTCAACGTCGGCTACGGCCGGCAAGAGCTGGCCGAGGCGGCCTACGAGCAGATGCTCGAGCTCCCCTACTACAACACCTTCTTCAAGACCTCGACACCGCCGCCGATCGAGCTCGCCCGCAAGCTGGCCGAGCTGACGCCGGAGGGCCTGAACCACGTCTTCTACGCCTCGTCCGGGTCGGAAGCGAACGACAGCATCGCCCGGCTGGTGCGTCACTACTACAAGGTGCTGGGCAAGCCGGAGAAGCGCATCATCATCAGCCGCGTCAACGGCTACCACGGCAGCACCATGGCCGCGGCCAGCATGGGCGGCATGGCCTTCATGCACGCTATCGACGACATCCCGCTGCCCGGCTTCGTCCATATCCGGCAGCCGCACTGGTACGACGAGGGCGGCGAGCTTTCGCCGGAAGAGTTCGGACGGGCGGCGGCACGCGCACTGGAGGCCAAGATCGCCGAGCTGGGCGCCGACCAGGTCGCCGCCTTCATCGGCGAGCCGATCCAGGGCGCGGGCGGCGTCATCGTGCCGCCCGACAGCTACTGGCCCGAGATCCAGCGCATCTGCCGCGAGCACGACATCCTGCTGATCGCCGACGAGGTGATCTGCGGCTTCGGACGGACGGGTCACTGGTTCGGCAGCGATCTCTACGGCATCCGGCCCGACATCATGACGCTGGCCAAGGGCATCACATCGGGCTACGTGCCGCTGTCGGCGGTGATGGTCGGCGACAAGGTCGGCGAGGTCATGATCAACGAGGGCGCCGAGTTCGCCCACGGCTTCACCTATTCGGGTCATCCGGTGGCCTGCGCCGTGGCGCTCGCCAACATCGAGATCCTCGAGCAGGAGGATCTGATCGCGCGGGTCCGCAGAGACACCGGTCCCTACCTGCAGGCACGCCTGCGCGAGTTCGCCGAGCATCCCCTGGTGGGAGAGTGCCGCGGCGTCGGCATGATCGGCGCGCTCGAGTTGGTCGAGGACAAGGCGACCCGGCGTCATTTCGAGCCGCTCGGGCGGGTCGGCACGATCTGCCGGGACCACTGCGTCAAAAACGGCGTGGTCAGCCGGGCAGTGCGCGATGCCATGGTGCTGGCCCCGCCCCTGATCATCACGCGCGCGGAGATCGACGAGATGCTCGCCCGTCTGCGCCACTGCCTCGACTTGACCGCGCGCGAGCTCGGCCGCATCTAGGCGCGGCAAGGAAAGGAGAAAGCGGCCATGGCCAACGTGACGGTGGCGGCGACCCAGATGGCCTGTGGCTGGGACCGGGCGCGCAACCTCGACCAGGCCGAGGCCCTGGTGCGCCAGGCCGCAGCCGCCGGCGCGCAGATCGTGCTGCTCCAGGAGCTCTTCGAGACGCCATATTTCTGCAAGGACCAGAAGCAGGAGCTGTTCGCGCTGGCGCGGCCGGCCGAGGGCCATCCGGTGCTGGAGCGCATGGCCGCGCTCGCCGCCGAGCTCGAGGTCGTGCTGCCGGTGAGCTTCTTCGAACGCGCCAACAACGCCCACTACAACTCGCTCGCCGTGATCGATGCCGATGGCCGGCGCCTCGGCGTCTACCGCAAGACCCATATCCCCGACGGGCCCGGCTATCAGGAAAAGTTCTACTTCAATCCGGGCGACACCGGCTTTCGCGTGTTCGAGACGCGTTACGCCCGCCTCGGGTCGGCCATCTGCTGGGACCAGTGGTTTCCGGAATCGGCGCGCGCGCTCGCCCTGCAGGGCGCCGAGGTGCTGGTCTACCCGACCGCCATCGGCGACGAGCCCCAGGACCCCACCATCTATTCGCGCGACCACTGGCAGCGCGCGATGCAGGGCCATGCCGCCAGCAACATGGTGCCGCTGATTTCCTCGAACCGGATCGGCCGGGAGGAGGGCGAGAGCTGCTGCGTCACCTTCTACGGCTCATCGTTCATCGCCGACCATCTCGGCGCCAAAGTTGCCGAGGCCGGCGAGACCGAGCAGGCGGTGATCACGGCCAGCTTCGATCTGGAGAGGATTCGGGCGGCGCGCGCCTCCTGGGGCTTCTTCCGCGACCGCCGGCCCGAACACTACCGCCCGCTGCTGACGCTGGACGGGCGCACGCCGGTCGCCTGACGCCCGCGACCCTCGCGCTTGTCGGCCGGCCGCCGCGTCCCATGTCTTAGGGAACGGCTCAACCTGCAAGGTACAGCTATCATGACCAGTAGTCTCACCAACCGCTCGCGCCGGCGGCTGCCGGCCTTCGCCGCAGCGCTCGGGCTGCTGATCGGCGCCACCGCGGGGCTTCCCGCCGCGTCGGCCAACATCTACGACCCTGCCGGACCCAGCCTGGGCGCACTGAAGCAGACCGTGCGCGACACCCTGCAGAAGAACCAGATCCCGCTCTCCGACGTTGGCCTGATCGAGCTCAAGCCGGAGTACGACTTCTTCGACGATGGCGAGGAGGTGGTCGGATACAATGCCTGGGTCCGCCTGAAGAGCTGCGAGCGTGGCTATGTCGTCGTCGACCTCAGCCGCCACGGCTTCGTCCGCCAGATCTACGGCTACGACGGCTGCATGCCCGCCGGCCTGGCGGACTGACCGGCCTTGACTCGCCGAGGGACCGCCGGGGTCTTCGCCGCGGCGGCGCTGCTGCTCGCCGGCTGCGCCACCGGCACCGTCGCGACCGGCGAGGAGGATCTGCGCCGGACTGCGCGCAACGCCCTGGAACAGCGGACGATCGCGCCGGCCGAGATCGAATCGATGTTCATCGAGCGCCGCGAGGTGACCTCGCGGGGCGGCGTCAAGGTGATCGGCTATAACGCCTGGACGCGCGTGACCGGCTGCGCCGAGGGTTACGTCGTCGTCCAAATGTCGCGCCTGGGCAGCGTCGAGCAGGTCTACGGCCGCGACGGCTGCGACCCGCCCGGGCTGGACTGACCACCTGCGGCCGGGCGCCGCCGGCGGTCGGCTAGGTCAGTGCAGCTCGATCCAGATGGTCTTGAGGTCGCTGTACTTCTCCATGGCATGCAGCGATTTGTCGCGCCCGAAGCCGGACTGCTTGAAGCCGCCGAAGGGCGTCGTGATGTCGCCGCCGTCGAAGCAGTTGACCCAGACCGACCCGGCGCGCAGGGCTTTGGCCGCCTTGTGTGCCTTGTTGATGTCATTGGTCCAGATCGCCGCGGCCAGGCCGTAGAGCGTGTCGTTGCCGATGCGCACGGCCTCCTCGGCGTCCTTGAAGGAGATCGTCGAGAGCACCGGCCCGAAGATCTCCTCCCGGGCGATGCGCATATCGTTGTCGACCGAGTCGAACACCGTCGGCTCGACGTAGTAGCCGCCGGTCTCAGTCATGATGCGCTTGCCGCCGAAGATCAGTTTGGCGCCTTCCTTCTGCCCGACGTCGATGTATTCGAGCACCCTATTCATCTGGGTGTCGTCGACGATGGCGCCCATCTGGGTCGAGGGGTCGAGCGGGTCGCCGACGCGCATCTTCTTGCCCACGGCCATGACCTTCTCGAGCAGCTCGTCCTTGATCGATTCCTCGACCAGCAGCCGCGAGCCGGCGTTGCAGACCTCGCCCTGGTTGAAGAAGATGCCCCAGGCGGCCGCCTCGGCGGCGGCATCCAGGTCCGCGGTGTCCGCCATGACGATGTGCGGGGTCTTGCCGCCGCACTCCAGGCTGACTCGCTTCATGTTGGATTCGCCGGCGTAGCGCAGGAACAGCTTGCCGACCTCGGCTGAGCCGGTGAAGGCGACGCAGTCGACGTCCATGTGCCGGCCGAGTGCCTGGCCCGCCGTCTCGCCGAAACCGGGCAGGACGTTGAGCACGCCGTCGGGAATGCCGGCCTCGGCGGCCAGCTCCGCCGCCCGGATCATGGTCAGGGGCGACTGTTCGGCCGGCTTCACGATCATCGAGTTGCCGGTGGCCAGCGCCGGACCGAGCTTCCAGGCCGCCATCAGGAGGGGGAAGTTCCAGGGCACCACGGCGGCGACCACGCCGACCGGCTCGCGCACCAGCATGGCGACAATGTTGTTCGCCGTGGGCGCGATCTCGTCGTAGACCTTGTCGGTCGCCTCGGCGTACCAGCGGATGCAGTTGACCACGCCGGGCATGTC
Organism: uncultured Kiloniellaceae bacterium; assembly: GCA_964503295.1. Classification (GTDB taxonomy): domain Bacteria; phylum Pseudomonadota; class Alphaproteobacteria; order Kiloniellales; family Kiloniellaceae; genus CAZDBC01. The sequence goes on from CAZDBC010000040.1 coordinate 6,388, forward strand.
GATCTTGCTGCTGTCGCCGATCGGCTTGCCCATGTCGAGGGTTTCGAGCAGCGCCAGTTCGGTCGCGTGCTTCTCGATCAGCTCGGCCCACTTGAGCAGGATGCGCTTGCGCTTGCCCGGCGCCAGGTTGCGCCAGCGGCCGTCCTCGAAGGCCTCACGCGCGGCCTTCACGGCGCGGTCGACGTCGGCGCTATCACAGGACGCGACCTTGGTCAGGACCTTGCCGTTGACCGGGCTGATGCAGTCGAAGGTCTTGCCGTCGGCGGCATCGAAGAAGCGGCCGCCGATGAAGGCCTGGTTGCGATAGGACAGGCCCTCGGCCTGGGATTTCACGGCGTCGATCGAGAGTGCGGCCGACATGTCACGACCTCCTGCGGGTTTATTTGGGTTGCGCGGCGGGGGCGAGCCCACGGTTGACGCGACCTTACGCCCGCCCCCGGGGGGCCGGCAAGTGACGGCGCCAAGTTGCTGAACGGCCCTTGTGCGACGGACGTTCCGCACTTTCATGGGCGGCCGTCATTTCCTATCTTTGCGCCACGGTGCCGGGTTAGCTCAGCTGGTAGAGCAGTTGCCTTGTAAGCATCAGGTCGCGAGTTCGAATCCCGCACCCGGCACCATTCCCCTTCGGTCCGACCCGGTGCAGGCGGACCGGACCGCGGCAGCTAAAATATTTCGGTTAATCCGCCATTTACCACCTTTCTGCGAAGCTCGTTCCACTTCGGGGGAATGCAGAGCCAATGCTGAAAGCCGTCCTCGACCGCCTGGGCCATGGCCGCGAGGCGTCGGAGCGTCGCCGCGAACGGCGCGAACCGCTCGGCGACGGCCGCATCACGGTCGACGGGACGGCCTGCCCACTGGTCAACTGGAGCCCGCTCGGCTTCCTGGCGCGCGACTACCGAGGCGATCGCCACCCGGGCGACCGCACCCGGCTGACGCTCTCCCTCCGCGCGCACGCCTGAGCGCAGCTTCGACTTCGATTGCAGTGCCCTGATCGTTCGGGTCGACCGTACAAAGGACGAGTTCGCCGGGGTCTTCGTCAACATGGCCGAAGAGGACCGGCGGGCGCTGCAGCGCCATTTCAAGGGCTGACCCTGCCACAAGGCCCCGCCATGCTTGCCTGAACGCTGCGCGCTTGGCAGGTGTGCGCCGCCCGCTCAGACTGCAGCCAGGTCATCGGAGCGAGGGAGGCGGCGCTTGACCCTGCGGATTCTGGGCATCGATCACATCGTCCTGCGCGTGCGCGACGTTGCGCGCATGCGCGCCTTCTACTGCGAGGTGCTCGGCTGCACGCCCGAGCGCGTCCAGGCCGAGCTCGGCCTCCACCAGCTGCGCGCCGGCCGCGCCTTGATCGACCTGGTCGATGTCGCCGGGCCGCTGGGCCGTGCAGGCGGCGCGCCGCCGGGGCCGGAGGGGCGCAACCTCGACCATCTCTGCCTGCGCATCGAGCCCTTCGATGCCGAGACGATCGCGCGCCACCTCGCCGGCCACGGCGTGGGGGCCGGCGAGGTCGTCAGCCGCTACGGCGCGGAAGGCGAAGGGCCCTCGCTCTATCTGCACGACCCAGAAGGCAACACCGTCGAGCTCAAGGGCCCGCCCGGGACGGGCTGAGGCGCGTCCCGGCCGCCGGGTCAGTCGCCCTTGGCCGTGGTCGGGTCAATCATCTTGCGGATCTCGACGATGCGGTTGGCCGGAAAGCCGCTCAGTTCGGCATGCTTGCGGATGACGTCCTCGTCCTTGGCCAGATAGACGCAGAAGGTGCGGTCTCCGGCGACGAAGGACTCCTGCCACTGGATGTCCGGGGCGAGCTCGGCGAGGACCTCGTTGGACTTGGCAGCAGCTGCCTTGAGCTGCTCCCGCTCGAAGCTGCCGACCTCGGGAATTTCTCGCTCGATGATGAACTTGCGCATGGGACTTTCCCTCGTTCCTTGCCGCTTCCTTGCCGGCGATGTTTCGCGGGCGCGTACCGGGTCCCGCAGGAGCAATCAGCCTAGACCGCCTTTGCAAGGCGCGCCAGTTCGCGCGAGGGGTGGGGATGGTCGACGCGGCATCACCGGGCGTCGCGTCGCCGCGCTATCTGGGCCGGTCCGGATCGGCGGCATTCGATGCGAAGACGTCTCAAATGTTACCCAATCCTTAACGGCGCATTCACGCCTTTGGGCTAAGACCTCCGACAAGAACGCCCAGATGTCCGGTCGGTCCACGGGCCCGGGCCCGGCCGATCGGCGATGCGACGGAGGACGGCATGACCGCCACAGGACTGCGACTGCCCGCCCGAGCCAGCGCCCAGCCCGCGCCGGCACCGCTGCCCCTGCCGCCGCGCCGGCCGCCGCAGCGTTTGCCCGCGCCGGCGCCGGCCGAACGCCTGCTGCTGCGCGATGCCGGCGGACGGCTTCTGATCTCCGAGCCCTCGGAAGCCGGCACCGGCCAGGTGCGCGACATCTGGTTCACGGAGTGCGACGGCCTCATCCTGCCGGCCGACTTCGACCAGCCCGGACCCGACGAGCGTCTCTGAGCGGCCCCTGAGCGGCCCCTCGGTCGCGTTCGCCGAGCAGCCCGCCCCAGCGACAAGAGGTCCCATGCAGCGCGGGGGTCTTGGTCGCGGCACCCGCGCGTGATATTCCGCGATGCAGTCTGGCAGGTCGCCGGCCAGCGGTTCCAGTGCGGGAGGCCCGTCCTGATCACCATGACCGACCGATCGCGCCGGCCGATCTGGCAGTCGCTGACGCGCGGCTTCCGGCGCCGCTGCCCGCGCTGCGGCGAGGGCGCCAGTTTCAGTGGCTACCTGACGGTAACCGAGCGCTGCGGCCACTGCGGCGAGGCGCTGGGCGAGATCCGCGCCGACGACATGCCGCCCTACGTGACCATCTTCGTGGTCGGCCATGTCGTGGTGCCGCTGGTGCTCGGCGTGGAGCGGCACGGCGCGCCGCCGATGTGGCTCCACTTCGCGATCTGGCCGGCACTGACCGTGGCTCTCACGCTGGCCCTTCTGCCCAAGATCAAGGGGGCCGTGGTCGGCCTCATGTGGGCGCTCGGCCTGCGCGGCGACGAGCGCCAGTAGCCCCCGCTTCAGCGGAGCTCCGCATAACCGAGGCGGGCGGCGGCGCGCTCCAGCTCCAGGATGCGCTCGTAAGCCTCGGGGCCCAGGACCTGGGCGCCGCGCAGCCTGAGGGGTCGCCGCACGGCCGCCAGCGAAGGGTCGTCGAGCGCCGCGAACAGGCCGGCGCGCAGGCGCTCGACCCGCTCGTCAGGTGCCTCGCCGGCAGTGATCAGTGGCAGGCCCGGCGCCAGAGGTCCGCGTTGCAGGACGCGCAAGCGCGCGACCGCCGGCTCGGAGAGGTCGGCGAGCAGAGCGTGGGTCACGCAGTCGACGGCACAGAGATCGGCCGCGCCGGCCGCGACCAGGCGCATCGATTCGCGGTGCGAGCCGCACACCCGCACTTCCGAGAAGAACGCTCGTTCCCCCGCGAGCGGGGCGACGAGACCGAGCAGCGCTGCGCAGCCGGACTGCGAACTGCGGCTGTTGATCGCGACGCGGCGGCCGCGCAGGTCGTCCAGCTCGGTGGCCGGGTCTCCTGCCCGCACCAGCAACAGGCTGCGGTAGTCGGCGCCCTCGCAGTCCGGGCAGTCGTAGTGCGGCGTCGCGACCAGCCGCACCCTGCCGGCCAGGGCATGTGTCAGGGGATAGCCGCAGGCCTGGGCGAGCAGCAGATCCGCAGAGGTCCACAGCGCGTCCAGATCAAGACCGCGCGTCAGGTCGTCGGGCACGTCCGCAACGTCGGCCGCGCGCAAATGCCGGGCAAGGCCCTGCCACCAGGCATCGGTGGCGTCGCGCAGCCCCGGCAGGTCGTACATCGGCAGCGCGGCCAGCGCCGCCGCGGCACCCCCGGTCACCTGGCCGCCCCACTTCGGGCGGCGGGCCCGGCCAGCGCCGGCGCATCGTCCGGCGCCTCGGCGAGGTCCTTCGACAGTCCGGACAGGAACTGCCAGACATCCGGCGGCTGTATGACCGCCGCGCGGATCAGGTCGTCGAAGTGCTGGGTTAGCACCCGAATGTGCTCGGTCGAGTTGAAGACCATGTACATGTTGCCGACGTAGAGCGCCGCGCGCTGCGGACCGAACACCGTAACCGGCGCCGAGTAGGTCTCCAGGCCGTCGTGCATGAACCAGCGAAAGGTCGGGTAGAGCTCGTCGATCAGGGTGAGCATCCACTCCAGCTGGCGCTGGCGGCTGGCCTTGGGGAGGTTGCGCCAAATTCCCTGTCCGCGGGCGAAATCGACCACGACCTGGAACGCCGTGCAGCATTCGATGTCGGTCTCCGAGCGGCGGCTGTAGGCGAGCCGTGCCTCGGCCTCCTCCAGCCGGGCCTCGGTCGAGATCGCGCGGTGGCGGCCGAACTCGTAGCGGATGGTGTCCTCGTTCTTGAGCAGGTCGGGCAGGTTGGCCGGGACGTAGCGGATCTTGTAGCCGGCCGCCTCGGCATGCCAGCGGCGCAGGCGCTCGTCAGCCGGCGAGGCGCCGCCGCGCTCGATCTCAAGCGCCGGGGCGACGATATCGGTGCCGAGCAGATCCTCCTGGGACAGGCCGAGCAGCCAGTCGACGGACACGTTCTCCTGCACCGCAATGGCGGCGATGGTCTCGGCCCGCGGCAGGCGGTCGTTGGCCGGCGACAGAAGCTGGGAAAGAGTGGAACGGTCGAGCCCCGCGCGCGCGGCGAAGGCCGAGCGGCTGAGCCGAGAGCGGGCGATCACCTGGGTCAGGCGTTCGCGGAAGATCGCGACCGTCTCGCGCCGGTCGACCTGCCGGCTGCGCTCGCGTCCGTCCATCGCCCGTTTCCTCGTGCCGTGGCCGCCGACGGTTGCTCAAGGCCGCTGCCCGCTTGACCGCATCGGCCGCTACATGGTGAGCCGCCGACGCCTTCGATTCAATGCCGAGGGCCGCCCGGGGTCTCTGTTTGAAAAATAACCTTTTGGTGATAATACGCAACATTCATTGCGTTATAATGGCAAAATCAACGAATCGTGTGCATTCCCGCATTGTTGTCATAAATCGAGTTTGATTAGCTTCGTCGTCAGGGCCGGCTCCGGCCCGTTTCGCGAAGAAACGGCGGATGTCCAGCGCCGCGCGGTGTGCGAGCCGCGCGCGAAAGGGCCCCTGTACGAGCGGATCGAGGACGATGACGAGGACCCACGAAACGAAGGAGCCACGCCGGACGCCGTCGCCCGGATCCCGGCCAGCCGTGGAATGGCCGACCGTTGTCGTCGCCGCCGCCATCTACGGCGGCTTCGGCCTGACGACCTGGCTCGCGCCGGCGCTGCCCTGGTATGTCGTGCTGCCGCTCGGCGCCTACCTGGTCGCCTGGCACGGCAGCCTGCAGCACGAGGTGATTCACGGGCACCCAACCCGCCACGCCTGGCTCAACGAGCTGTTCGTCTTTCCCGCGCTCGGCCTGTGGCTGCCGTTTCGCTTCTACCGGGAGTGCCACCTGCGCCACCACCGCGATCATCTGTTGACGGACCCGCTGGAAGATCCGGAATCGTTCTACGTGACCGCAGCGCAGTGGCGCAGCGCCGGGCCGCTCGGTCGCGCCCTGCTGGTCGCGCACAACAGCCTGGCGGGTCGCCTGCTGCTCGGTCCGCCGCGCGCGCTCATCCGCCTTGTCCGCCAGGAGACGCCGCGCCTGTTGCGCGGCGAGCGCGCGGCGCTCGACGCCTGGAGCCGTCATGCACTGGGCTGCGCGCTCGTGCTCGGCTGGACGATCGGCGTCTGCGGCCTGTCGCTGCTCGACTACGTCCTGCTGTTCGCCTTCCCGGGGCTGTCGCTGACGCTCCTGCGCTCCTACGCCGAGCACCGGCCGGACCCGAGCCCGGAACGGCGCACCGCGCTGGTCGAGGCGCACCCGCTCTGGGCCCTGCTCTACCTCAACAACAACCTGCATGCGGTGCACCACGCCCGGCCGGGCCTGCCATGGTACCGGCTGCCCGCGCTCTACCGGCGCCAGCGCGACCACTGGCGGGCACGCAGCGGCGACTACCTGCTGCCCGGCTACGCGGCGATCGCGGCGCGCCACCTGTTGCGCCCCCGCGACCTGCCCCTGCATCCCGTGGAGCGAGGCGGAACGGCGGCGCCGGCCGGGGCGCACCCGATGGTCGGTCCGAACGTCCCGGCCTCGCCGGCCGAGTGATGCGGCAGGAAGCGTCGCTTTCCCGCAAGCCGCGCCGGCGCGCCGGCGCTACCCAGAAGCTTGGCCGAGCCGGCGCTTGCCGCCCGGTCATGCCGCGCTACCATCGCCGCGCTCAACCATCAGCCGAGGACTCCGCCCCATGAGCATCCTGCCCGAATCCGCCACCACCGTCGTCTGCGGGGCCGGCATTCACGGCCTCTCCACCGCCTGGCACCTGGCCATGGAACTGGAAGCCCGCGGCACGGGCTCGGGGCGCGACATCGTCGTGCTCGACAAGACCGCGCCCGGTGCCGGCGCCAGCGGGATCGCCTGCGGCTGCGTGCGCAACTTCTACATGACCAGCGAGCTGCACCCGATCCTGCGCCATTCGGTCGACGTCTGGATGTCCGATCCGGTCCGCTTCGGCTTTCAGCAGGTCGGCTACGTCTCGGCCGGCGAGGAGAACCAGGCCGAGGACTACGCCCGCATCGTCGAGAGCCAGAACGCGGCCGGCTATCACTCGGAGCTCTACACCGGCGCCGACGCCAGGAAATTCCTCAAGTCGATCTGGCCCGACTTCAACACCGAGCGCATCGGCGTCGCCCTCTACGAGCGCCCGTCCGGCTATGCCGGCACGCGCCAGGCCGTCGCGGGGCTTGCCGCCAAGTGCGCCGAGCACGGCGTGCGCGTCCTCTCGGGCGTCGAGGTCACCGGTTACGACCTGACCAACGGCCGGATCAGCAAGCTGCACACCAACCTCGGCGACATCGCCTGCGACGTCGCCGTGCTGTGCTACGGCGCCTGGATCGGCAAGCACTGGGAGCTGCTCGGCAAGCCCGAGCGCATCACCGCGACCTACCCCGACGGCGGGCGCCGCGAGCTCGACATGTGGACCTACTGGCGCCTGCTCGAGGGCGAGATCTACATCGACCGACCCTACCGCGACGCCACCGAT
>CAZDBC010000041.1:0-7063 GCA_964503295.1 uncultured Kiloniellaceae bacterium
GCCGGGCGCGACCGCATTGACCCGCAGCCCGCGGCCGGCCCAGTGGACGGCGAGCGACTGGGTCAGGCTGACGATCGCCGCCTTGCCGGCAGCATAGGCGAGCACGGGGCCGGGACGAAACGAAAGCACCGAGGCGAGAAAGACCATCCGGCCCCTGCCGCGTTCGGCCATGCCGCGGCCGAAGGCGCGCGCCGCCACATAGGTCGTGCGCACGTGACTGTCGAGCAGGCGGTCGAAGGCGTCGGCGTCGTAGTCCTCGATCGGGGTGGGCGGCTGGGCCAGTCCTGCCGAGGCGACCAGGCCGTCGACCGGCGGCAGGCCGCTTTCGGCCACCCGCTCGGCCGCCGCGTTCATGGCAGGCTCGTCGGTTGCATCCACCGCGATGGCGATGGCGCTTGGCCCGAGTTCCTCGGCGACCTTCTCGGCCGCGGCGGCGTTCAGGTCCAGGAGCGCGACCGCGGCGCCGGCCGCGGCCACGCGACGCGCCGTGGCCGCGCCGATTCCGCTCGCGCCGCCAAGGATGGCGACGCATGCTGCTTCCGGCTCGCGTGTCAGAGTCCGCCTCCTCTCTCAGCCGGCCGGCCGGGGCCGGATCTCGATGAACTCGACGACGATGCCTTCCGGACCTTCCAGGTAGAAGACCTTGGTCCGGCCACCGCGCAGCTCCTGCGGTTCGGAAAGAGTGGCATAGCCGGCCCGTTGCGCCTCGGCGAAGGCGGCATCGACGTCGTCCACCTCCAGCGCAAGGTGGGTATAGCCCACGTCACACTGCCGAACCGGACCCTGCCCGGCGACGGGCTCGCGATAGGTGAAGAGTTCGACGCGATAATCACCGCGGCGCAGGATCGCCCAATCGACAACGGCGCCCGGAAGGCCGACGATGCGGCCGAGCGCCGGCTCGTCGCGACGTTCCATCTCGTCTTCCAGGACAAAGCCCAGGAAGTCGGTGTAGAATGCCTTTGTGCGCGCGAAATCCCGCACGCTGACGGCGGTGTGGTGAACGCGGCGGATCAGCGGATCCATTGGCGGCGGGGTCGGCACGGCGCACTCCGTCAGGCGTTTTGTTATCGCTATCAGAATGTCATCATAGCGCAGCAGCGTAAGGTGCGGAAGCGACTTCCGCAGTCCGCCGCCATTCAATGGCGACTTCAGTCTCTCGATCTGAACGCGGGCCGCCAGCCAAGGTGCAGGATAGAGCGGACGCATGCCTTGCGGCTGATAGCGCTAACGAGATATGCTCCAGGCGATTTCGCCGTCTCCGCACGACGCTGTCGATGGGGGCGGGGGCTGGAGGCTCGTTGTCATGCTGCCGATCGATTTCTTCCGGCGTGCCGTGGCCCGCTATCCCGACCGGATCGCGGTTGAGAGTCCCGAAGGAAAGATCACCTTCTCGGAACTGCTCGCGCGGGCCGATGCCCTTGCCGCGGCGTTGCAGGACCGGGTGCCGGCCTCGAGCGGCCGGGTCGGGCTCTGCGCCGGCAACTCCGCCGATCATGTCGTTGCGCTGCTCGCCTGCCTTGCCGCCGGGCGTGCCTGGCTTCCCCTTAATCCGCGCAGCGGCCGGGCCGAGCTGGAGACGGTGCTCGGCCTTGCGCAACCCGACGTCGTGCTGTGCGAGGACGCCTGCCGCGAGCGCTTGCCGGACTGGCCGGCGCCGATACTGCGCCTGACGCCGCAACGGGAAGGACCGGCCGGGCCGAGCATCGCGGACTGGGGTATGAGCTACGCCGGCAAGCGGCCGTTCGCCGGCTATCCGGATCTCTCCGCGGTTCAGGCGGTGAAGTTCACCAGCGGCTCGTCGGGCAAGGCTAAAGGCGTCCTGCAGTCCTATCGCTGCTGGAACACCCATATCGCCTCGATCAGCCATGCCTTTGCCTTCGCGTCCGACGAGCGTTTCCTGGCCGCAGCGCCGATCACGCACGGAACCTCGTGTTTCCTCCTGCCCGTCTGGGCGGCGGGAGGCTGCATCGTTCTTCCCTCCCGCCCCAAGCCCGATGCGATCCTGGCGGCCTTCGCGGAGCAGGGCATAACCGGCAGCTACATGACGCCGACCATGATCTACAATCTCCTGGCCGAGCCGGGCGCGCGCGAGCGCAGCTACCCGGCCATGCGCCACCTGATCTACTCCGGCGCCCCCATGCGGCTGGAGCAGATCCGCCAGAGTCTGGAGGTTTTTCCGAATGCGCTGGAGACCTCCTACGGCCAGGCCGAGGCGCCCCAGATCATCAGTTACATGCGCGGCGCCGATTTCGCCGACCCGCGTAACCACGGCAGCGTCGGCCGCCCCGGTCTGCTCGTCCGGGTCGGCATACTGGACGACGAGTCCAGCGAGCTGCCGGTCGGCGAGGTCGGCGAGATCTGCGTGCGCGGGGACCTGGTGGCGAGCGGCTATCTGAACAACCCCGCGGCCGAAGCGGAGGCCTTCGTCGACGGCTGGCTTCGCACCGGGGATCTCGGCCGTTTCGACGAGCGCGGCCTGCTCTTCATCGAAGGCCGCAAGAAGGACGTCATCATCTCCGGCGGTTTCAACATCTACCCGAAGGATGTCGAGGATGCCCTCGGCCGCCACGAAGCCGTGCTCGAATGCACCGTCTTCGGAATCGATGACCCGAAGTGGGGCGAGGCCGTCCAGGCCGCCGTCGAACTGCGCACTGGCGCGACAGTGGAAGAAAGCGAGCTGATCGCCTTCGTCAAGTCGACCCTCGATTCGGTGAAGGCGCCGAAACGCATCCATATCGTCGAACGGCTCCCGCGCAACGCCGTCGGCAAGGTCGTGCGGCGCGAGGCCAAGGCGATGATCGTCGACCGTCTGGCGGAGCGGCAGGCATGAGCGACGCGCACGCGCGCCTGGAGGCGATGAAGGCCCGCTACGGCGCCGGCAACCATGTCGAGGCCAACGGCGCACGGTTCCACTATGCCCGCATGGGCGACCACGGCCCGACGCTGATTCTCCTGCACGGCTGGCCGGAATTCTGGCTGACCTGGTACCGCAATCTTCCGGTACTGGCCGAGTACTACAGGGTCATCGCACTCGACATGCGCGGCTTCGGCGAGAGCCGCAGCCTGGATCGCCCGGCGGATGCGCCGCTCACACCGCAGACGATCGCCGACGATGTCGCCGCCTTCATGGATGCGCTGGAGATCGACCGGGCCGGCTTCGTTTCCCACGACGTCGGCGCCAGCGCAATGCAGGCCTTCGCGCGGACCTGGCCGGAGCGGGTCGCCGGGCTCTTCTTCTTCAACTGTCCCCATCCGGGCATCGGTCGGCGCTGGGCCGACGCCGAGTCGATTCCCGAGATCTGGTATCAGACCTTCAATCAGCTCGATCTGGCGCCCCGACTGGTCGGCTACAACCGTGACACCTGCGCGCTCTACTTTCGCTGGGTCCTGGCGCACTGGTCGCACGACCCGGCCTGCTTCGAGGGCGATGCCGAGCTCTGGGTGGAGAACTTCATGGCGCCCGGCGCGCTGGAAGGCGGTTTCGCCTGGTATAAGGGGATTGATTCGGCGCGTCGCGCCCTGATGCGCGAGGGCCCGCCCGAACTGCCGAAGATCGCCGCACCGACTCGCGTGCTCTGGGGTGCGTCCGACCCGGTTCTGAAGGCCGACTGGGTCGACACGCTGCCCGATAGCTTTTCCGACCTTGCGGTCGATGTGCTGCCCGAGGCCGGTCATTTCGTGCACTACGAGCGTGCCGATGCGGCCAATCGCGAGATGCTGCGCTTCTTCGGCCAAGTCTTTGCCTAGTTCGGGGGGAACCATGCGGGAGGTCATTGTCGTTACCGGCGGCTCGGGCGGAATCGGGGCGGCGGCCGCGCGTGCGATGGCGGGTCCGGAGACGGCCTTCGTGGTCCACTATGCCGGCAACGCGGCCAAGGCCGAGGAGGTGGTCCGCTCGCTCGAGGCCCGCCAGGCCGAGGCCGTCGCTGTCCAGGGCGACCTGGCGCGCCCGGCAGACGTCGTCCGCCTGTTCGACGCCGCGGTCGAGCGTTTCGGCAAGGTGACCGGCGCGGTGGCCAGCGCCGGAACCGATTCGCCGAAGTGCGCCATGGAGGAGATCGACGACGACGAGATCCTGCGCGTCCTGACCCTCAACAGCGCCGGCGTCATACTGACCTGCCGGGAGGCGGTTCGCCGCATGCCGAGCGAGGGCAACCGGGCGATCGTCAACGTCTCGTCCTGGGCCGCGGCGAACGGCGGGCGCCCGGGCAAGAGCCTCTATGCCGCGAGCAAGGGGGCGGTCGACGTCTTCACGCAGGGCATCGCGCGCGAGCTGGCGCCGCGCGGGATCAGGGTGAACGCGGTGCGCCCCGGCATGACCGAGACGGAAATGATCAAGCCGGCGACCGACACGCCGGACAAGGTTGCGGCCGCCAGAGCGACCATTCCGCTCGGCCGCTTCGCCACTGGCGACGAGGTCGGCGAGGTCATCGCCTTTTTGATGTCGAGCAAGGCGGGCTTCGTAACCGGCGCGGTGGTCGACGTCGCCGGCGGCGGCTTCGTGATCTGACGGGACGACAGGGGAAGGGCATCGATGACGGGACAACTCGAGGGCAAGGCAATCGTCATCACCGGCGCTGCCGGCGGCATCGGCCGGGAGGTCGCGGAGATGACCGCGGCCGAAGGTGCACGCCTGCTGCTGATCGATCCCAACGAGAGTGGCGTCAAGAGTCTCGCGCAGAGCCTTCCCGGCGACGGCCACATGGCGGTATCGTCTTACCTGGAAACGCCGCAAGCCTGCGCCGCGGCGCTGGCGTCTTTCGACGGGCCCGTCTACGGCCTCGTGCACATGGCCGGAATCTTTCAGCGGCACGAGCTGGAGCCGGGCGCCCGCGAGGTCTACGACCGCACCATCGCCGCCAATCTGACCAACGCCTTCGATCTGACGATGGCGGTCGTCTCGCGCCTGGTGACGGACGAGCCCGCGCGCATGGTTTTTGCCAGCTCGCTCGCTTTCCGCCGCGGCAGCACGGGGCGTGTGGCCTATTCGGCCGCCAAGGGCGGCGTCGCCGGGCTGGTTCGCGGCCTGGCCCGGAACCTCGGGCCCAAGGCGCTGGTCAACGCGGTCGCGCCGGGCGTCATCGAAACGCCGATGATCAAGGAGATTCGCCAGGAACGCGGCGATGCGATGCGTCAGGAGATTCCGCTCGGCCGTCTCGGGCGGGCCGAGGAGGTGGCCGGGGTCGTGCTTTTCTTGCTCGGACCGCATGCCAGTTATATTACCGGCCAGATTCTCAACGTGGATGGCGGGCTGATCAACAGCTGACGATCCGCCGGCCGCCTGGCGCGCGGCGGGCGTCGATCGGGACTGGGAATGCATGGACCATTGGGAACAGGACGGCAAGCTGAACGCCTCCGGCGGGCGGCGCTCGCGCCGCAGGAATAGCGATCAGATCCGGATGATCGAGGTCGCCGCCCTGGCGAAGGTCTCGGTCATGTCGGTGTCCCGCACGATCCGCGATCCCGAACGGGTGTCGCCGCGCATCCGCGAGCGTGTCGAGGCGGCCATGCGCGAGACCGGCTACGTGCCGAACGCGCTCGCCAGCTCGCTCGCCTCGCAGCGTACGCGCGTGGTCGCGCTGATCGTTCCGTTCATCAATGCCTCCTTCGGCGACACGATCCAGGGCATCACCGAGGAGCTCGACCCCAAGGGCTATCAGCTGCTGATCGGGCAGACGGCGCATTCCAATGAGAACGAGGCGAGGCTCGTGGAGGCCTTTCTCAGCCGGCGCGTCGACGGGCTGATCCTGACCGGACGAACGCATACGCCGCAGACGTGCGAGCGGCTGCGCAAGGCCGGGATCCCGGTCGTCGAGACATGGAATCTGGCGGACGATCCGATCGATGCCATGGTCGGCTTCTCGAACTACGAGGCGGCGCGGGCGATGACGCGCTACCTGATCGAGAAGGGGAACAAGGAGATCGGCTATATCGGCGGACGGACCGAAGGCAACGACCGTGCCACCGATCGGGAGCGGGGCTATCTCGATGCCATGGAAGCGGCCGGCCTGCCGTGCGACCGGTCCTATCGCAGCTACAAGGCCCTCGAGTTCAGAGAAGGCGGCCAGGGCTGCGCGGAACTGCTCGAGCGCCACCCCGGCCTCGACGCCATCTTTGCGGCCAGCGACATGCTCGCCGTCGGCGCCGTCTTCCGCTGCCTCAAGCGCGGCATGGCTGTGCCTGGCGACATCAGGATCGCGGGCTTCGACGATGCCGACATCGCGTCGGCCATGCACCCGGCGCTGACGACCGTACGCGTGCCGCGCTACGACATCGGCGCCAAGGCGGCGGAGCTGCTTCTGCAGCGCTTCGACGCGGAGGGCGGCGACTACCTGCCGCGCTCGGTCGACCTGGGATTCGAACTGGTGGTGCGCGACAGCGCCTGACGCTCAGACGACCTCGTCGGAGCGGTCGTCGGTCTCGCCGTAGCGGCGCAGGATCGCCGGTCTGGTCCCCTCGTAGAGACGCCCCAACTTGGCGCCGATCTCGGCGTTGGTCTTCTCGAACAGGCTCTCGCCCTTCAGATTGCTCTCGACCAGGAAAGGCCCGAAGTTCTCGACCTCGAAGACCCACATGGCCTGGGCGATGCCCAGCTTGTCGAGCCAGAAGACATCCCTGACGCGCTTGATTCCGCGCCCGAGCAGCGCGCCCGAGTAGCGCGCCCGAGTAGCGCCCGAGTAGCGCCCCCGTGCCGTAGCCGACAGTGGTCAGATAGAGCGCGCCGTGCGGCACGAAGATGTCCCGATAGGTCTGGCTGTTCATCCCGCCCTTGCCGATGATGACCTTGGCGCCGGTCAGCTCGAACCAGCGGTCGAGCCACTTGGAGAAGCGGAACGACGCCGTCGCGGTCACCGCGCCCACGCGGTAGCCGCCCTCGTCGTCGGTCGCGGCGGCGGGCGAGCAGTGGAAGTTGACGTTGCTCAGGCTGCGCAGGTCGAGCGGCAGATCCCAGCCGTCCTCGATGACCGCCTTGTAGACGCCTTCGCGGCCTGTGTAGACGATGCCGTCGAGATAGACGACCGTACCGAGATCCAGTCCGGCCAGGCTCTCGGAGTCGAGCGGC
>CAZDBC010000041.1:7073-8804 GCA_964503295.1 uncultured Kiloniellaceae bacterium
CAGGCGGACTTTCTTGAGTTTGTCTGCGTGTTCTCCCATTCGACCGTCTCTCGTCGCATGTAGGGGGTGAACCATCTGGGGTCGGTGCGGTACTCGACTTTGCCGTCAGCATGAATGCGCGCGGTTGCCCGGCGCGAGCTGAGGCAGAATGCGTGGACGCTCATCGGCATGCCGCCAGTATGGCAGTAGCCGACCTCAATGTGGCAGTCGACCACCATCGAGGAACCGACGAAGCCCATGGCGCCCATGCCGATCGAGTTGCCGATCTCCTTCAGCTCCTGTTCGAGCTCGGCGATCCGCGGGTCAGGGTTGTGGTCGCCGACGACGCGCAGGCAGGCCGCCTGCTTGCCGAGCACCATGGAAATGTCCTTCGAGCCGCCCAGGCCGACACCGACGATCGCCGGCTGGCATGCCAGTCCGCGCTTGCCGAAGGCGATCAGCGTATCGAGAAAGAAGCGCTTGATGCCGTCGATACCGTCGCCGGGAAACAGCATGCGGTAGTCGGTCCCGAACAGGCCGCCCTTGTGGACGGTGGTCAGCTCGACCCAGTCGGCATCGGGTTCGAAGGAGTACTCGATCTCCGGGGCATTGATTCCGACGTTGTTGTTGTGGTCGGTCCGCCACAGGGGATGCACGCGGTTGGGCCGCAGGGGCACGCTGTGCGTGGCGGTCGCCGTCGCCCGGCGCAGGCAGGCCTCGAGCGCGACCGGGCCGTCGGCCAGCCGGGCGTCGTTGCCCAGCTTGACGTACCAGCGGGGAACGCCAGTGTCCGCGCACATTGCGCGACGGTCCTCTTTGGCGGCCTCGTAGTTCTCCAGCATCGCTTCGAGCACGAAGGCCGAGAGGTCGCCCTTCTCGCTGTCGACCATGGCCTTGATGCCGGCCAGATAGTCGTCCGGGATCTCGATCGCCGCCTTCTCCATCAGGTTGCCGGCGACGGATTCGAGACGCTTGCTGTCGATCATCGCTTGTTCCTCACGCCTGCCCGGCGGCCATGGAGCGCTGTTCTTCGATCAGGCTCTCGCCGGGACGTACGATCGTGAAGTGGACCGGATCCTGGCGCGTTTCCAACTCTCCTTCGGCGTTCTGTCGGACCACGGTGAAGCGTGAGGTCTCCAGCGCACCGGTTTCGGGAAAGTCCTCCCGGTAGTGCGCGCCGCGCGAGTCCTCGCGCGCCAGGGCGGCGCGCGCGATGACCCGGCTGATCTCGATCAGACTCTTCAGGTTGAGCCAATCATGCCAGGTCAAGTTGAAGGCGCGCCCTTCATCGCCAACCCCGCAGTGCATCAATTCCGCCTCAAGGTCGTCGAGCGCCGAAATGGCGCGCGTGAGGCGCGACGCATCGCGAATCACTCCCGCATCTTCCCACATGAGGTCCATCAGCCGTTCGCGCAAGACGTTGACGTCGCTGCCGCCCCGGCCGAACGGGGCGCGTGCGCGCGCGATCTCGCGCTCCAGAAGACTTTCGTCGGGATCGGCTGCGCGTCCAGCGGAGGCAACGAACTCTGCCATGCTTTCGCCCGCGATCCCGCCGAAAACCGTGGAGTTGGCGACACCGTTGCCGCCCAGCCGGTTGGCGCCATGGATGCCGCCGGCGTCCTCGCCGGCGACGAAAAGGCCGGGCAGGGCGGTCGAGGTGTCGGTCTCGCAGACCACCCCGCCCATGAAGTAGTGGGCTGTCGGCACCACCTCGACCGCGGCGGTACGGGCCGCCGGGCCGAACTGGCCCTT
>CAZDBC010000041.1:8814-13500 GCA_964503295.1 uncultured Kiloniellaceae bacterium
AGACCGCCGGCGAGATCGAACCCGCAATCGGCGCAGCGCTGGACCATGCCCTTGAAGGCCTTGCGCACGTGTTCGACACCGAGATGGCTCATGCGCAGATAGACGCCGCCGTTCGGCGTGGTCCTGCCCGCGCGCATCAGGTCGTAGATGGCGCGGCTGACGACGTCGCGGGTCGCCCGTTCGGCCTTTGGGTCGTAGGCTTCGAGGAAGCGCTCGCCGTTGCCGTCGAGCAGATGGCCGCCGGCGCCGCGCAGGCCCTCTTCCAGCACCGTACCGGTCATGCGGGTCTCGGGGCCGGCGAGGAGGCCGGTCGGATGGAACTGCACCATCTCCATGTCGCGCAGCTCGAGCCCCAGCCTGAGTGCCATGGCGAGGCCGTCCATCGTCTTGTCCCCGGACGGCGTGTGGTAGCGGTACATGGTCGGTCCGCCGCCGGTCGCCAGCAGCACGGCCTTGGCCTTGACGAAGCGGAAGACACCGCTGCGCATGTCGACCAGCAGCACGCCGGACAGCCGCGACCCGTCGGCGGCCGGAATCAGCGCCAGCGCCCGATGATCTTCCAGCGCCCGCAGCCCCAGAGTCAGCGCGTGTTCCATCAGGCGATTGATGATCTCGATCCCGGTCAGGTCGCCCTTGTGCACGGTGCGGTCGAAGGTCTGCCCTGCGAATGCCTTGTGGTGCAGCGAGCCGTCCGGGTTGCGATCGAAGAAGCAGCCGATCTCGTTTTCCAGCTCGCGCACTCGGACCACGGCCGTTTCGCAGAGCCGCCACGCGAGATCCTGGCGCGGCAGCCATTTGCCGCCCTCGACCGTATCCATGAAGTGGCGCTCGACGGAATCGCCCCGTGCCAGGGCGACGTTGTAGCCGCCCTGCACCATGCGGGTGCAGCCGCATTTGCCGAGCAGCCCCTTGACCGCCACGGTGATGTCGAGGGCAGGGGCGCATTGGGCGGCGTGGAGGGCCGCCATCAGGCCGGCGCCGCCGCTGCCGATGATCAGGATGTCGGTCTCGTGTCGCTCGAGCTGCATTGCGGTCACCATGCGACGGTCAGAAAGAGGAGAGCGCAGGCGAGGGCGGCGCCGCCGGCCAGGGCCGCGGCATCCTTCTGCCAGCCCCGCCAGGCCAGAAGCTCGAGCGCCAGAAGCCGGAGCCCGCCGGCCAGATGTACGGCCAGCAGAAAGACGAGGCCGGCTTCGGCCAGCTTTACGAGCCCCCGATCGGTCCAGGCCAGGAAGCCGTCGAGCCGCGCCGCGTCGTCGATCGCAAGTCCCAGCACGAGGAAATGGAAGGGCAGGAAAAGGGCGAGGAGCACGCCCGAGACGCGGTGGATCAGAAACGCCCACCAGAGGCGATGCTGTCGGTGTGCAAGGCTCATAGCGTCACCGCCCAGACAGCGCGCAAGCCGAGCGCGATCAGGACGAGGGCGATTCCGAGCATGGTCCAGTCAGCGGCCCGGCCGCGAAACCGAAGCCATTCGGCGGCCACGTTGCGCAATCCGATCGCGGCATGAATGCCGGCGGCCAGGACGAAGAGCGCGTAGAAGAACGCCCAGAACAGACTGCCCTGGGTGCGCGCCAGGATCTCTTCGGCGCTCAGCCCGCCCTGAACGGCGTAGACGATGACGATCAGATGGCCGATGACCAGGGGCGCCATGATCGCCGCGGTCAGGCGTTGCGCGATGTAAAGGCGGACCTCGTTCATGGCGCTACAGCTCGCCCTTCAGGGCGGCGCGAAAGATGTCTCTCTTCAGTCCCGCGATCGCGCCCGAAGGGTCGAGTCCCTTCGGGCAATGCGCGGTGCAGCTCGCCTGGCTGTGGCATTGCTGGCAGCCGCCGGCCCCGGCGATCCTGGCGAGGCGCTCCTGCCGGGCAGCGTCGCGCTCGTCGTTCTGAAGCGTCCACACGCGGTTGAGCGCGGCCGGGCCGAGGTAGTCCTCGTTCCACTGCACCGAGTCGCAGGCGGCGTAGCACACGGCGCAGTTTATGCATTCGATGCCGGCGTCGGCTTCCTGTCGCGCCGGCGAGTGCGGCACGACCGTCGCAATGGGGTCGTCGCGCGTCCGCTCGCCCTCGAACAGCGCGCCCGCCGCCTTCCACTTGTCGAAGAACGGCGCCAGATCGGCCACCAGGTCGCGCACCACCGGCAGGTTGCGCAGCGGCGTGAGCGTCAGCCGGCCGTCCTTGGAGACCACCTTGCTGACATGCGTCCGGCAGGTCCAGCGCGGGCGGCCGTTGACGGTCATGGCGCACGAGCCGCACATGCCGACCCGACAGGCGAAGCGGTAGGCCAGGTCGGGGGCGGCGTTGCGCTGCACCCAGGTTACGACGTCGAGCACGGTCTGGTTGGTTCGATAGGGAACCTCGTACTCGACCAGGCGCCCGCTCTCGTCGCCGCGCCAGATGGCGACCGTCATGCTCTGGCTGTCGTCGCTGTTCATATAGGCAAGCCTACAACACCCTGGGTGCTGCAGTCCTGCGCAATATGACAAAGGTTATCTTCTATATTCCTCAAGTATTGGGCGGGTTCGAGACCGTCTTCAAAGCCGCGAGCAGCAGGGCGCACTGTTCGCCCGCCCCGTGGGCGACATTCTCGAGCAGGCCCAGGCTGCGGTGGACCGCCGGACGGCCGAAGGGCAGGGCGCGCACCTTGGCCGGAAGCTGCGAGCTGGTCTTGCCGTGGGGAATGACCGAAACCCCCAGCCCTTCGGCGACCAGGCGGGCGATGCCGTCCAGCGTGTCGACCTCCATGGTCGTCTCCACGCGGATGTCGCGCCGCGAGAGCTCGGCGTCGATCAGCTTAGCGGCCCAGGCGAAGCGCTTGAAGCGGATGAAGGGGCCGGCGGTCAGCAGGTCTTCGTCGGTCTCTCCGGGGACGTCCTGCGGCGCGATTACGACCAACGGCTCTTCGCAATAGACCGACCAGCGGAAGCCGGGGTGGATGCGGTCCGGCTCGGCGGTCAGGGCGCAGTCGATGGAACGGCGCTCGACGAGCGGCTCGAGCTCGTGGGAGAGCCCGGTCTGGAGCACGATCTCGAGCGTCGGATCGGCCGCGCGCACCCGTGCCAGGGCGGCCGGCAAGGGACCGCCGAGCAGGGTCGGTATCGCCCCGATGCGCAGCCGCCGCGGCGGAAAGCGCGGGCCGGGGGCGAATTCCTGCTCCAGCGCCCGGTAGGTCTCGAGGATGCTGCGCGCCCGGGTAACGAAGGCGCGCCCTTCCGCCGACAGCGCCGGCGGACGCGACGAGCGGTCGAACAGGACGAGCCCGAAGCGCTCCTCGAGATGGCGGATGTGCAGGCTGACGCTCGACTGAGAGAGCCCCAGCGCCTCCGCCGCCCCGGCGAAGCTGCCGCGATCGACGATCGTGACCAGGGTCCGCAGCTCTCGAATGTCCATTGCGATATCCAAAGGCAGGTCCTGGCCGCACCGGCCCGGTGCGACAGCCTTGCCGGCCGCGGGCCGCATTTACAAGGCCGTGGCGGCGCGCTAGGACAAACCTGAATCGGTCGGGGTCTGTTTCCTGGCGCCCCTCCCGTCCCGGGGCGACGTCCGGCGCTCCGGGCCTCTGACAGCGCGACGGCTTCAGGATAGCGGCGATGCAGGCGGTCATCGAGAGCATTGCTGCGATCGGCATTCTGGTCGCGCTGGGCTATGTCCTGAGACGCTGGTGCTTTCGACAGGAGGCGCTGTGGTCGGGCCTGGAGGGTCTGACCTACTACCTTCTGTTCCCGGCCCTGCTGTTCCGATCCCTGGCCGCCACCGAGCTGGAACTGGGCCGCACCTGGCCTCTGATCGTTGCCACCGTCGGCGCGCTTCTTGCCGCGGCGCTGGCCGCCGTCGCTGTGCGGCTGTTCAGCAAGGCGGACGACGCCCACTGGACCAGCGCGTTTCAGAGCGCCGTCCGCTTCAACACCTATATCATTCTGGCGGCGGTGAGCGGCATCGTCGGGCCGGACGGCGTGGCGACCGCAAGCGTCGCGCTTGGCGCGCTGGTCATAGTCTCGAACCTGGTTTCGGTGGCCGCGCTCGCCCACTGGTCGCCAGACGGCCAGGGCCGGTTTGACGGACTGCGGCTTGTCCGGACGCTGGCCAGAAACCCGCTGATCATCGCTTGCGTCGCCGGCCTCGCCGTCAACCTGGCCGAGCTTCCGCTGCCGGGCCCTGTCCTGACCGCGGTCGGCATGGCGGGGCAGGCCGCGCTGGCGGCCGGCCTGCTGGTTGTCGGCGCGGCCCTGCGCTTTCGGGACATGCCGGAGGAGGCCGCCGTGTTCGCCTGGACGGCCGCCATCAAGCTGGCCGGCCAGCCGCTGGTCTTCCTCGCCATTGCCTACCTGCTCGGCATCGGCGGGTCGCAGCTCACCGTCGGGATCGTCTGCGCCGCGGTGCCGCCGGCAACTTCGAGCTACATTCTGGCGCGCCAGCTCGGCGGCGACGCCGGGTTGATGGCGCGGCTGATCAGCATGCACACCTTGGCCGCCGTGCTCACGCTGCCCTTCTGGCTCTATGTCGTCGGCTGAGGCCGGAGGTCGCCTCAGGGAACGCCCGACCCGGCCGGGTAGCAGAATTCGAAGAGGCGGTCCCTAGCCGGTTTCGCCGAGCAGGTTGGCGCGGACCGTGACGAGATGACCGCGCATTGCCGAACGGGCCACCTCGCTGTCGCGCGCCGCGATGGCCTGCACCAGCCCGCTGT
>CAZDBC010000042.1:0-12746 GCA_964503295.1 uncultured Kiloniellaceae bacterium
GTCGAAGTGAGCAGCGCGCAATGATACTCGTCGGACGCTACTTCTCCCCCTTCACCCGCCGGGTGGCGATCACCTGCAGGCTCTACGGCCTGGACTACGAGCACCGGCCGATCACCGCCTGGGGCGACCTGGAGACGGTGCAGTCCTTCAATCCCGTGGGGCGGGTGCCCTCGCTCATTCTCGACGACGGCGAGGTGCTGTTCGAAAGCGCCGCCATCATCGACCATCTCGACGAGTTGGCCGGCCCGGAGCGGGCGCTGACGCCGCCGCGCGGGCCGGAGCGCCGGCGCATCCTGCGCCTGATCGCGCTGTTCACCGGGACGCTGGAAAAGGCCGTCGCGGTGATCTACGAACGCAACCAGAAGCCGCCCGAGAAACACCATCAGCCCTGGATCGACCGCTGCCTGGGCCAGGCCGCGGCCGGGCTGGCCGCGCTGGAATCGGCGGTGCCGAACGACGGCTGGCTGGGCGGCGAGCGGCCTTCGCAAGCCGACGTTGCGGTCGGCGTACTGTACGATTTCCTGCGCCGCGCGGTGCCCGAGCTGCTGCCGGACGGGCGCTATCCGAAGCTCGCGGCCCTCGCCGAGCGGTGCTTCGCCCTGCCGGCGTTCCGGGAGACCCAGCCGGAGGTCTGACCCTGGGTGCGGGGGGCGCCGCGCGGAATGCCGCGCCGGCGCCGAACGGCAAGGGGAGAGGGGGAGTTCGAGGCCCGTGTATCAGCCGGACCAGTCGCACGACGGCCTGCCCGAGGGGCGCGCGCTGATCGCCGAGATCCGCGCCGGGCGGCGCGCGCCCGAGGCTGCCGCGGCCGCCTGCTGGGAGCGGATCGAGCGGCGCGAGGCCGAGGTCGGCGCTTGGCAGTACCGCGCCTGGCCGCGGGTCGAGCAGCAGATCGAGGCCCTGAAGCGGCGGCCGGACTGGCGCGCGCTGCCGCTCGCAGGCCTGCCGATCGGGGTCAAGGACACCTTCGACACCGTCGACATGCCGACCGGCTACGGCTCAAGCATTTACGAGGGCCACCGGCCGGTCGTCGATGCCGCCGCCGTGGCCCGCCTGCGCGCGGCCGGCGCCATCCTGCTCGGCAAGACGGTGAGCACCGAGTTCGCCTTCTGGACCCCGGGCAAGACGCGCAACCCGCTCGACACGACGCGCACGCCGGGCGGCTCCTCCTCCGGCTCGGCGGCCGCGGTCGCCGACGGCATGGCCTGCGGCGCGCTCGGCTCGCAGACCGCCGCCTCGCTCATGCGGCCGGCCGCCTACTGCGGCGTGGTCGCGTTCAAGCCGACCCTCGGCCTGATCAGCCTGGCCGGGGTCAAGCCGCTCGCCGGGTCCATGGACACTGTCGGGGCCATCGGCCGTACGGTCGACGAGGTACGTCTGCTCACCGGCGCAATGAGCGGCCGGCTGGCGCTCTGGGATGCGGCGCCCGAGGCAGACCGGCCGGGCTTTCGTCTCGTGCTCGGCGCCGAGTGGGAGGCCGCGGGCGCGGCCGCCAGGGCCGCCGTGCGCGCGGCCATGGACATCCTGAAGGCCGCAGGCGCGGAGGTCTCGGAGGCGCCGGCAGGGCCGCCCTTCGCCGACCTGGCCCGAGCCCAGACGACTGTCATGGCCTACGAGTCCGCGCGCGAGTTCGCCTTCGAGCGGAGCTGCCACGAGGCGCGGCTCGGCGCCGCGCTGCGCGATCTTTTCGCACAGGGCGAGGCGACCGCGCCCGAGCTCTACGACGCGGCGATCGCGCTGCGCGACGCCGCGCTGGACCGGCTCGACGAACTGTTCGCGGGCGCCGACTTTCTGCTCCTGCCGAGCGCGCCCGACGAGGCGCCGGCGCTGGACGCGGGCACCGGCGACCCGATCATGAGCCGGGCCTGGACGCTGCTCGGGCTGCCGTCGCTGACCATCCCCGCCGGGCGCGGGCCGAACGGCCTTCCGCTCGGCCTGCAGATCGCCGGGCGCCCGCGCGCCGACGGCGCCCTTCTGCGCGCGGCCGAATGGGCCGCCGGGCGCCTGCGCGGCGCCGGTCATGCTTGAGCAGATCGCGGCCGTCCTGCCGCCGTTTCCGCTCGGCCTGATCCCCATCGCTGCGGTTCTGCTCGGCGGCCTGCTGCGCGGCTTCGTCGGCTTCGGCGGCGCCCTCGTGGTCATCCCCATGGTCGCGCTGGTCTACGACCCGAAGGTCGCGGTCGTGGTCCACGCCCTGATGGAGATTCCGGGCATTCTCCAGCTCCTGCCCGACGCGCTGCGCAACTGCGCGCGCGCCACTGTCGTGCCCATGGCGCTCGCCCTGGTCGCCATGCTGCCGGTCGGCATGTTCGTCCTGGTCTCGGTCGACCCGGACATCATGCGCGTCGTGCTGTCGGTGGCGGTTCTGGCGATGGTCGCGGTCATGGCGTCGAACTGGCGCTACCGCGGCCCGGTCGGCCGGCCGGTGACGCTGGGCGCAGGCGCGGTCGGCGGCCTCGTCCAGGGCGCGACCGGGGTCGGCGGCCCGCCGATCGTGGCCATCCTGCTGTCGCGCAACGATCCCGTGTCGACGACGCGCGGCAACGTCCTCATGATGATGGGGCTGCTGTCGCTCGCGTCCCTGCCGGTGCAGTGGTCCTACGGCCTGGTCACCGCCGAGGTGCTCTGGCTCGGCCTGCTGACCGGGCCGCTCTACGTTCTCGCCACCTTCGTCGGCTCGCGCTTCTTCAACCGGGGCGGCAGCCGGTTTTACCGCGTCGGCGCGCTGGCGATTCTCGCCGTCACGGCGCTCTCGACGCTGATCGCCAGCATCGCCTGAGCCGGCGCAGGCCGCCCGTGCGGGCGGCGGCCTCAGGGCTTGGCCAGCGAGACCAGGCAAGGCTCACCAGCTGCGTGGATTCTCGTTGCATTCCAACGCGGGAAGGCTTTGCAGCGACTCCTCGACGGCGCCGACGAAGCCATCGCCGAGTGGTTCCCGATGCGCCCTGTCGCCCCCCGCGACCACCCATCCATGGGCAGTCGGCACCCTCCTCGCGTCGGCTTCATCGTCACCAACCTTGCAAGTTCGAACCGTCTTTGTCTGATGGCGGTGGCAGCATTGTGGCGGACGGGAGACCGCCTCGCCGGGCGACAATGCGATTCCTGGTTCCAGGAGGGGCCTGCTCGGCTATGGTTGGCGCCGAGTTCGGGAGTCATCTGGGGATGTCGGCTCATACTCCCCCTGCTTCCCGTTCCCCGCCGCGGGTGCCCGGTCGGGGTGAGCGCCGTTCCCCTGACACAACCGGAGACACGCCATGTTCCGCCGTCGCCCCGCTTCGTCTTTCGCCTGGACCACCGCCGTCTGCGTTGCCGCAGTGACCGTCCTTGCCGGCTGCGACCAGATCGCCGGGCTTTTCTCGTCGTCCGGCCACGGCGCTGGCGCCAGGAGCGCCGAGGCCGAAGCGCGCAGCTTCGCACGCCGGCCGTCGCCGGCCGAGCGGCTGGACGAGTCCGCCGTCCGCGAGGCCTTCATGGTCGAGGCGCCCGAGACCGGCGTCGATCTCGGCTGGGGCTGGAGCGTCGACCGCGGTCAGCCGATCCCGACCGAATGCGTCGCGTTCGCCGTCGCCGACGACCCGGCGCAGGAAACCACCGTGTCGATCTCCGAGACGCGTGACAGCCAGTCGCTGTCACGCTCGATGGGCATCTCCTCCTCGGTGTCGGTCAAGACGCTCGTCTATGAGGCGTCGGGCAAGGCAAGCTTCGCGAAGAGTACGAAGATCACCGCCTTCTCGACGACCTATGTGGTGCGCGCCGAGGTGCGCAATGGTGCGCATTACGCCGCGCCGAAGGACCCCGAGCACGGCCATCTCGGCCGCGCGGTGACGCTGACCGACGCCGCCGCCGCGCTGGCGCGGCGCGACCTGGCGGCGTTCCAGCAGGCCTGCGGCGAGGGCTTCGTGTCGGCGACGATGCGCGGCGCCGAAGCGTTCGCCGTGATCGACATCGCCACGCGCAGCAAGACGACGAAGGAAAGCGTGAAGGCCGAGGTGTCCGGGTCCGGCTGGGGCGTGAAGGTCGACGCCGCGTTCAGCGCCGCGTCGTCGAGCGGCTCGGATTCGTCGAAGAACACGATCTCGTTCTACCAGGCCGGCGGCAGCGGCAACCCGCTGCCGAAGAACGCCGACGAGATCAAGACGCGCATCGAGAACCTGGCGCAGGACGCGCTCGACTCCGGCAAGCTCTATGCGCTGCAGATCACGCCCTATCAGGTGCTGGAGAACTTCCCGCGCGGCGCGGAACTGACCGCCGATGCCGGCGAGGTCGACGAGATCGCCGCCGCCTGGGGGCTCTACCGCACGCTGCACGACGATATCGGCGCGGTGTTCGCCGAGCCGGCGGGCTTCACGCTGCCGGTCGCCGACTGCACCGGCAAGACCAGGCCGGCCGAGTGCGAGATCGCCTTCAAGCCGCTGACCGGTGCGCCGCTGGTCGCGGGCGAGGGGCCCGGGGGAGGTGTCGGCGGGGTGTCGGCGCTGGAGGTGCTCGGCGCGTTCCAGGATATCGCCCTCCGCGCGCTCGACTGGGTCGAACTGGGTGCCGCGACCTGCCTGGAGGCGGACGAGAACTGCGCGTTCGATCCGGCCGCGCTCCGTTCGAGCTACGCCGTGCGCACCGGCCTTCCGCTGCCGTCCGGCTGGATGGAGGGCGACGACGCCACCGATCAGGTGAAGCTGCACGATGCGCATGCCGCCTTCCATCTGCGCGACGCGGCGCGCGGGCGCTGCGAGATCAGCGCGCTGGAGCTCGGTTGCATCTCCAACGGCGAGCTCGGCCGGTGGGCCGCGCGCACCGGCTTCGTGCCGGTCGCCGCCGCCGACCGCGACGGCTTCGACCGCGCCGTCGCTGCGCTCGGCGGGGTGCCGCACTTCTCCGGCGACCCCGACCGGCCCGAGGCGCTGACGCTGTGGGTGCCGCCGGCAAACCTGCGCGCTGTGCAGGCGGCGGTGGCGGATAGCGGAAGCTAGTGGAGCGAATTCGACATTTGAGTCCCGATTACGGCGCTGCTCGCACTCAAATGTCGAATTCGGAAGTTCCACTAGACTCAATGATTTGCTAGTGGTCCTCATGATTCAGACATTTGCCTGAACGCGGGCGGCACCTGGGGGCAAATGTCTGAATCGGACCACTAGCGCGTTTGGCGATCGGGTCGCTCCGGCCCGCTCCTCCGCTCGGCGCGAGTATCATGCCTGCGTTCGGGTGGCGAGTTCCGGTTTTGGTGAGCTGCTCAGGTGGCCCGAGACCCGAGTCGAACCGGAGCATCAAGCCGCATTACGAGTGAAAGTTATCTCATGCCTGCGCGATACCGGCCTGCTCGCAAGAGTCGCTTGCGACCCCCATCAATCGATCTATGAATTTCGCGTAATTAATCAAACAAGGAAATGGATGCCGCGCGACCGCCGGAGATCCCGCATTCGAAACCAGGCAGTCTTGGTGGCGTCATCCCCTATCTGAAATGTGCGCCATGAACCCGACTGCGCTTGCGTCAGCCCCGCCGCGATGACGCGACGCTGACTAGTCCGGTTCTGCGGCCGCGCCCTCAGGGCTTGGCCAGCGAGGCCAAAACCTGGTCGCTGGTGCTGGCGATCTTGAGCAGGCCGTCGTAGTCCCGGATCACCAGTCGGTCGCGGCTGATCTCGATCAGGCGGTCGCCGCGCAAGGCGCGCATGACCCGGCCGATGTGGATCTGGGTCAGGCCCAGGGCATCGCCCAGGTGATGGTGGCGCAGGGGAAAGGCGAAGCCGCCGTCCTCCACCAAGCCGCGCAGGCGCAGCCGGGTGTAGAGGTCGAGCAGGAAGCGGGCGACGCGCTCGCTCGCCGAACGGGAAAGATCGGCGATGCGCTCGTCGGCGATGCGCGCCTCGCGGGCGCAGAAGGCCTGCAGCCGGTCGGCGAAGTGCGGATCGCTGCGAACGCGCTCGACCAGGCTCTGCCTGGAGACGGTGCACAGCAGGCCCTCGGTCAGGGCCGTGACCGAGCAGTCCAGGCTGTCGCGCCGTATCAGCGCCATGCTGACCGGGTCGCCGGGCAGGATGACGGAGAAGATCTGCCGTTTTCCGTAGGAGAGGTCGCGGTAGCGGATGGCCCAGCCGTCGTAGAGGACCATGAAGTCGTCGCAGGTCTGGCCCTGGCGATAGAGCGCCTGCGCGCCGGAAAAGCGGCGGTAGCCCTCGCCCAAAGGCGCGACCGGGCGATCCTTGCCATTCAATGGATGGCAGAAGGCCAAACCTTCGAGCGGGCAGGTCTCGCAACGCGGCTGCGCAGACCCCGAATCCACCGCCAGTCTCAAATGCATGTTCGCGTATGTCTCATTTGGAGCCGGAATATATCCAAAAAGACGAAATGATGTTCTGGAAATTCGAGAACCTGGATTGCAAACACGCATGACAAACAAATCTCTGCCGTCGGGCCGTCCGGCACCGGACCGACGCGGACGTGCGCGGCCTCGCCTGCGCAGCGGGCGCGCGGGGGTCTTGCTCATCGGGTCTTTGGCGCCGCCTCGTGCGCCGGAGCAGTCCGGCTGTCCAGATACTGGCAAATGTTCGTCTCATAGATGTATGATCTAAAGAACATATCGATGAATACTTGATCAGAAGGAAATATAACTTCCGTGTTAGTGAATTTTTAGTCAGATTTACATAGATTTTATTTTGTCTTAGGAACCGTGGGGCATACCCATGTCGACAGCCGCTACCCGGCGAAACCGGTCTGTTCCCCGCGCGAACGGCAGTGCCGAGCGCCCCGTCGGATCCGATGCGCCGAACCGTCTCGCGGATCCGCTCGAACTGATCATGCGGTTCGTCGAGTTCGCGCCGGAGGCGGTGGTGCTGGTCGACGCGGACGGCAGAATCGTCGGATTCAACGACAGCGCCTGTCGGACCTTCGGCTACGGGCGCGGCGAGGTCCTTGATCAGCGGCTCGAGATCCTGATCCCGCCGCACCGGCGCGCCGACCACGCGGGCCATCTGCGCGGCTTCCTGACCGGCCCGGCGGCCGGCCGGCACATGGGCCAGCGCGGCGAGATTCAGGGCCTGCGCCGCAACGGCGAGGTTTTCCCGGCCGAAGCCTCCATCGTCAAGGCCGAGTTCGACGGCAGGGTGCTGGTCGCGGCCTTCATCCGCGACCTGACCCGCCGGCGCGAGGAGGAGCGGCGGCTGGGCGAGAGCGAGCGGCGCTTCCGCGCGCTCTTCGACCTGACCTACGAGTTCATCGCCCTGCTGAGCCCGGCCGGCGAAATCCTCGACGTCAACCGGACCGCGCTCGATTTCGGCGGCACGGCGCTGACCGACCTCGCCGGCCGGCCATTCGCGGCGGCGCCCTGGTGGCGGGTCGCCGAGGACACGCCGGCGCGCGCCGAGCGGGCGGTGGCCCAGGCGGCGCGCGGCGCCTTCGTGCACTACCAGTCGGCGATGCGGGGCGGCGGCGGCGCGGTACGGCAGATCGACTGCTCGCTGCGCCCTGTGCGCGCCCCCGACGGCACGATCTCCCTGCTGCTGTTCGAGGGCCGGGACATCACCGAGCTGGCCGAATCGCACCGGGCCCTGCGGCGCAGCGAGGCGCGTCTGCGCAACTCGC
Source organism: uncultured Kiloniellaceae bacterium (assembly GCA_964503295.1). GTDB lineage: Bacteria > Pseudomonadota > Alphaproteobacteria > Kiloniellales > Kiloniellaceae > CAZDBC01. The sequence goes on from CAZDBC010000042.1 coordinate 7,576, forward strand.
AGCGCATCGCCAACATGGGCAGCTGGGACTGGGAGATCGAGAGCGGCGAGCTGTTCTGGTCCGAGGAGGTCTATCGCCTGTTCGAGTTGTCGCCGGACGACTTCGCGCCGTCCTACGAGGCCTTTCTGGCGCGCGTCCACGCCGAGGACCGGAAGTCGGTCGAACGGGCGGTGGCCGAGGCGCTCGACGGCGGCCGGCCCTATGCCATCGACCACCGGATCGTTTTGCCCAATGGCGGCGAACGGGTCGTCCACGAGCAGGCCGAGGCGGTACGCGACGCGGCGGGACGCATCGTCCGCCTCGAGGGTACGGTACAGGACATCACCGAGCGCAAGCAGGTCGAGCAGGCCCTGGTCGAGGCGCGCGACCAGGCCGAGACGGCCAACTTAGCCAAGTCGCAGTTCCTGGCCATGATGAGCCACGAGCTGCGCACGCCGCTCAATGCCGTGATCGGCTTTTCCGAGGTGATCGCCGGCGAGAGCTTCGGGCCGCTCGGCTCGAGCATCTACCGGGACTATGCCGGCAACGTGCTGGAGAGCGCCCGTCACCTGCTGGCGATCATCAACGACATCCTGGACATCGCCAAGATCGAGGCGGGCGGCATCGAGCTGGTCGAGGAGATCTTCGACCTTGAGACCGTGCTGCGCGAGGTCGGCACCCTGCTGGCGGCCCGCCTGGACGAGCAGCGCCAGTGGCTCGACGTCGCGGTCGAGCCGACCGGGCTGGCGTTGCGTGGCGACCGGCGGCTTGTCAAGCAGGTCATGATCAATCTGCTGTCCAACGCCGCCAAGTTCTCCCATCCCGGACAGCGAATCGCGGTTACCGCGCGCCTGGCGAGCGGAGCGCACGGCGTCGTCGAGGTCGCCGACCAGGGTATCGGTATGACGGCCGGCGAGGTTGCGCGGGCCACTGAGCCCTTCTTCCAGGCCGACAACAGCCTCGCGCGGCGCTTCGAGGGCACCGGCCTCGGCCTCAGCCTGGCCTCCTCCTTTCTTGAGCTGCACGGCGGCCGCCTGATGCTCGAGAGCGCGCCGGGCCGGGGAACCACGGCGCGCGCGATCTTTCCCGCCGAGCGTGCGGTGCCGCCGGCCACGCGCTGACCGGGGCGCACTGACCGGGATGCCCAGACCGCCGGCGCGCCCCCCGATCGAGCCGCCGCGGCCGGCCTTGTCGTCTCGACTCTCGGCGAGGCGGCCGGCGAGGCGCATGGCCGCCTTGTGCCGGCGGCCAACAGAGCATGCCGCTCAAGGATCTTTCGGCGCCGCTGTACCTGGTCGGGACCGGACGCCGCCCTGGTGCGTTGTGCCAAAGGCGGGTGATCGAGTGGCGCCTGCGCCCTGGCCAGAAGGTCAGGATCTCGGGCCCTGGTCCGCCTTGAGGCCAATTGTGTCTTCTGACGTCAGGGCGTGCGTGCTATAAGCTCGCGCAAACTGAGATCACGCGTTAACACAGGGAGGAGGAAACATATGCTTACAGGCAGAAAATTTGTCCGTTCCACGGCGCTGGCGACGGCGGTCGCGGTGGGCGCATCGCTCGGCATGGCCGGCGCGGCGGACGCCCAGGAGCGCGTGCGCTGGCAGGTGCCGATCTCGTTCGGCTCGCACCTGACGGCGCTCGGCGACACGCTGCCCTACGTCGCCGACCTGCTGCGCAAGATGAGCGGCGGCAACGTCGACTTCCAGGTCGCCGAGCCCAACACCATCGTCCCGGCGCTCGGCATCTTCGAGGCCGCCAGCCAGGGCACCATCGAGGCGGGCTACAGCTGGATGGGCTACGAGATCGGGCAGGTGCCGGCCTCGGCCCTGTTCGGCGCCCGGCCGTTCGGCCTGGAGCCGGTCGACTACATCGCCTGGTACTACTTCCACGGCGGCAAGGAGCTGGCGCAGGAGCTGTTCGAGCCGTTCAACGTCTATCCGATCTTCTGCGGCACCATCAGCCCGGAGGCGGCCGGCTGGTTCACCTTCCCGATCGAGAGGGTCGATCAGCTCGAGGGCCTGAAGTTCCGCGCCGCGGGCCTGGGCGGGCAGGTCATGGAAGAGGTCGGCGCCTCGGTCACCCTGTTGCCCGGCGGCGAGCTCTACCAGGCGCTCGAGACCGGCGTGCTCGACGCAACCGAGTTCTCGCTGCCCACGGTCGACGAGCAGCTCGGCTTCTACCAGGTGGCCAAGTTCTACCACCTGCCGGGCTGGCACCAGCCGTCGACCAGCCAGTACCTCTACGTCAACCTTGAGAGCTGGAATGAGCTCGAGCCGACGACCCAGGCTCTGATCGAGGGCGCCTGCGAGGCCGGCGTCACCTACGCCATCGCCCGCGCCGAGGCCCTGCAGGGCGCGGTCCTCACGCGCTTCGAGGAGGAGCACGGAGTGGAAGCGGTCACGCTGCCCGACGAAGTGCTCGAGGAGCTCGAAGAGGCGACCGAGGTCGTGATGGCGCGCAACGCCGAGCAGAACGAGATGTTCAAGAAGGTGCTCGAGTCGCAGCAGGCGTTCCAGGAAGAGCACCGGCCCTGGAAGGCACTCGGCTACCTGCCGCGCGACTGGGGCTACGAGGGCAACTAGGCCGCGTCGCGTGACGCCGGTTCCCTAGCGTTCCTGCGTACGACATGGCTCATCCGCCCAGCGGTGTCGAGCCGGCCGGGGTCGAGGCGACCTCGGCCGGCTTGAAGCTGCCGCGTACCGCCCCCTCGGACGCCATTGAAGCGGTCATCCGCGCCGTCGGCCACGCCATCTCCTGGCTGTGGCTGGTGCTGGTGCTGCTGATTCTGGCGAACGTGATCCTGCGCTACGTCTGGGGACAGAGCTCGATTCCCCTGGAGGAGCTGCAATGGCACGCCTACGGGATCGGCATGATCATCGGCATCTCCTACTGCATCCAACTCGACGGTCACGTACGCATCGACGTGCTGGCCGAGCACTTATCGCAGCGCCGGCGCGCCTGGATCGAGTTCTGGGGTCTGATCCTGCTGATGCTGCCGTTCGTCGTGATCGCCGCGATCGAGGCGATCCCCTTTGTCCAGTTCGCCTACCGCACCGGCGAGGTCTCGATAGCGCCGGGCGGACTGACCCATCGCTGGATCATCAAGTCGTTCCTGGTCCTTGGCTTCGTCTTCATGGCACTCGCGGGCCTGGCTCGTCTCCTGCGCGTTTGCGCCCTTCTGTTCGGTCTGCCAAGGCCGCGCGACTGAACGCGCGCCAGGCCGCCGCCAAGACCGCCGCCCGCCCATGATCCTCGAAACCTACGAGATCTTCGTTCTCCTGATGATGGGCAGCTTCATCGCGCTGCTCTTCACCGGATTCCCGGTCGCCTGGATCCTGGGCGGCGTCGCGCTCTACTTCACCCTGATCGGCATCGGCGCCAACAGCCTGGGACTGGACACCTTCTTCCTCGACCGCTGGCGCGATTACAGCAACCTGGTGCAGCGGCTCTGGGCGCTGATGGCCAATCAGGTCCTGGTCGCGTTGCCCATGTTCGTATTCATGGGGCTCATGCTCGACAAATCGGGGCTTGCCGAGCATCTCATGACGAATTTCGTGCGCCTGTTCGGCCGCTTCCGCGGCGGCCTCGCGCTCGGCGTCATCCTGATCGGCATTCTGCTCGCCGCCTCGACCGGCATCGTCGGCGCCTCGGTCGTCCTGCTCGCGGTGCTGTCGCTGCCGATCATGCTGCAGCAGCGCTACTCGCCGCGCTTTGCAAGCGGAGTCGTGGCCTCGGCCGGTACCCTGGGCATCCTGATCCCGCCCAGCATCATGTTGATAATCATGGCCGACCAGGTTGGCGTCTCGGTCGGCGACCTCTTCATGGGCGCACTGGTGCCGGGCGTGATGCTGGGCACGATCTACATCGCCTATACCGTCATTGCGGCTGCCGTGAACCCAAAACTGGCGCCCGCGCCGCGCGACCTCGGGCCGGTCGATGCCAGACTCGTGCTCGACACCCTGCTGGCGATCGTGCCGCCGCTGCTGCTGATCTTCGCGGTGCTGGGCTCGATTTTCTTCGGCATCGCGACGCCGACCGAGGCCTCCGGCGTCGGCGCGTTCGGGGCGATCGTGCTGGCCGCGCTTAACCGGCGCCTCTCGCTCGACGTGCTGATCGAGGTGGGGCGGCAGACGACGATCACGACCGCCTTCATCTTCGGCATCTTCGTCGGCGCGACGGCCTTTGCCCTGGTGCTGCGCACCCTCGGCGGCGACGAGTTCATCGCGCACCTTCTGACCTCGATCCCCTTCGACCCGAACGGCATCGTGATCGTAATCCTGGTGATCGCCTTCCTGGCCGGCTTCTTCCTCGACTGGCTGGAGATCAGCCTGATCTTCCTGCCGCTGATGGCGCCGGTGATCGTCAATCTGGGCTTCGACCCGGTGTGGTTCGTGGTGCTGTTCGCGGTCAGCCTGCAGACCTCTTTCCTGACGCCGCCGGTCGGCTTCTCGCTGTTCTACCTCAAGGGCGTGGCGCCGCCGGAGATCACCACGGTGGACATCTACCGGGGCGTGATTCCCTTCGTCCTGCTGCAGTTGCTGGCGGTGGCGCTGGTCTTCACGTTCCCCGAACTGGTACTCTGGCTGCCCGAACAGATGTACAACTGACTAAGAAAAAATGCGCGCCGCCACCGGGTCGGCGCGGCGCGCTCCGCCGGCTGTTCGTAACCACTGTCAGAGTTTCGCGCCACGGGCGCGAAGCCTGAAAAGCGGGTACCGTGATTTCTTGTGTTTGTACCGATTTCGCGGCTCGTGCGTAGCAACTTGCGCCTCACGAACTGGCGAAAGTCGTTATTAGGATTCGACCGGCAACCCGGCCTCTTTCCAGTCCATCTTGCCGGCTTCGTAATCGTAGACGTTGCGGTAGCCGAGCTCTTCCATCTTGCGTGCCGCCTTGGGCGAGGCGTCGCAGTCCTCGTCCATGCAGTAGACCACGACAGGCGCCCCCTTGTCGGGCACCGCGCATTCGATCGCGTGCTCGAAGTCGCCGCCGAGCGGCACGTTGATTGCGCCGGGCAAATGGAACTTGTCGAAGTACTTGCTGTCGAGCACCTCGACCACCCTGGCACCGTCCTGCTCTATCATCGCCTTGAGCCGTTCGCGGTCGATGGTCTGCATGGCCCTCTCCTTGCTCTATTCGAAATTGTCCTACCCCGGATCCAGGCGGGCGAAGGGTTGCGCGGCTGCGGCTTTGAT